>CAZLTD010000030.1:0-50505 GCA_964562385.1 uncultured Desulfobacula sp. | reverse complement strand
GTGACGCCGGGATTCTCCCGGCTGGGTTTGCCCGCCATGCCGGGCAAACAAAAAACTCCCGGGGAAAGGCTCCCCGGGAGTATATTTACCATTCAGGACGTTTATAAAATATTGAGGCTATAAAAGCCCGGCATAAAAATCATTGCCTTTGTCATCCACGATAATAAAGGCGGGGAAATTCTCCACTGTTATCATATAAACAGCTTCCATCCCCAGTTCTTCATATTCCACAAGTTCCACATTTTTAATAAAATCCTTACCAAGTCGTGCGGCAGGGCCTCCCGGTGATCCCAGGTAGAATCCGCCATATGCCTTGCAGGCATCGGTGACCTGCTGGGTTCTGTTTCCCTTGGCCAGCATAATCATGGATGCACCCTCTTTCTGAAAAACCGGCACATAGGGGTCCATTCTGCCTGCCGTGGTGGGCCCGAATGACCCTGAAGCCTCACCATCCGGTGTTTTGGCAGGGCCTGCATAGTAGATAATATGATCTTTCAAATAATCGGGAAGACCGTTGCCGGCTTCGAATCTCTCCATGAACTTGGCATGGGCGATATCTCTTGCCACAATGATTTTCCCGGACAAAGACAACCGGGTGGATACCGGGTACTTTGACAATTCCGCCCGGATCTCATCCATGGAACGGTTCAGATCCACCTGAATCGCTTCTTTCATTTTTGGTTCCGTTTTTGGCAGATATTGCGAAGGATTCTCTTCCAGTTGTTCAAGAAAAATACCGTCCCGGGTGATTTTGCCCTTGATCTGTCTGTCAGCTGAACAGGAAACCCCGATTCCGATGGGACATGACGCACCATGCCGCGGCATTCGGATCACCCGGATATCCAGGGCAAAATGTTTGCCCCCGAACTGAGCACCAAGACCCAGGTCGTAGGATCGTGCCAGAACCTTTTCTTCCAAATCTGTATCGCGGAATGCATGGGCGGTGTCATCACCCTTTGTGGGAAGCGAATCCAGATATCTGGCAGAGGCCAGTTTTACGGCCTTTAAATTGGTTTCCGCAGAGGTGCCGCCGATGACAAAGGCGATATGGTATGGCGGGCAGGCGGCTGTCCCAAGCGCTTTCATCTTTTCCAGCATAAAAGTGATCAGGGTTTCTTCCGAATTCAAGACAGCCTTGGTCATCTGGAACAGTGCAGTTTTGTTGGCAGATCCCCCGCCTTTGGCCATAAACAAGAATTTATACACCTCGCCGTCAATGGCTGAGATATCCACCTGGGCCGGCAGATTGGTTTTGGTGTTGGCCTCCTTGTACATGGTCAGAGGAGCATTCTGGGAATAGCGCAGATAGTTCTGTGTATAGGCGTTAAATGCCCCTTTGGACAACGCTTTTTCATCATCAGCCCCGGTCCAGACCTGCTGTCCCTTTTTGGCCATGACAATGGCGGTACCGGTATCCTGGCACATGGGATAGACTTTTTCAGCGGCAATGGTTGCATTTTTTAACAATTCCAGGGCCACATACCGGTCATTATCCGAGCTTTGCGGGTCATCAATGATGGCTCTTAATTTTTGAAGGTGTTCTGCCCGGTATAGATGGGCTACATCCTTGAATGCCTGGGTCGAAAGCAGTTCAAGCGCTTCAGGTGCCGCCATGAGCACATCTTTTCCCTCAAACGCGTTGACGCTGACATGTTCTGTTGAAAGAAGCCGGTACTTGGTCGTGTCTTCTCCTAAGGGGAACATGGTTTCAAATTTAAATTCACTCATTTTTTATATTCCTTATTAAAGTTGTCAGTTATCAGTTGTCAGTCGTCAGCATTCAAGAGACTATCTCCCATCCAAAATCCTATTTCTGGATAGACAAGAGACGATAGTTTCCGCACATAGTCTGCGGGTGAAAATATAGTGTTCTCTTGCTTCCATAATTTTTTTTCTCCCTACAATAACCTTTTTGTTCAGAAATACTCAGCAAATCCTGATGACTGGCAACTGAACACTAACAACTGATAACTTAAAAGTCGACAGGCAGTGAACTATTCATGCCCACTGCCTGCCTTTGCTGTTTTTTTGTAACCTCTTATCTAAAAAAAATTACAATATTTCCCATTTTTTGTTGAAGCTGCGGGAAAAACTGACCGATTTCCCCGCAGCAACATCCTGGCTCCACTGTGGGAGCTTATCTAATCAGGGCCATCTTCCGTCGAAGATATGCGATCTGAGTCTGGTGCGGCAGGTCCTTGGGACAATAATCCTCACACCCCAGCAGGGTCATGCAGCCGAACACACCGTCATCATCGCCCATAATATCATAGAATTCATCATCAGAGCGTTTGTCTCTGGGATCAAGTGCATACCTGGCTAGACGCATGAACCCGACAGCGGACAGAAAATCAGGCCGCATTCGTTTGGTGGCGCAGGCAGACACGCAGCAGCCGCATTCCACGCAGCGCTCAAGCTCATATATTTCCTCTGCCACATCCGGATCCATTCTCTCTTCCAGCCGGTCATAATTAACGTCATCCGCGTTCTGGTCATGAATCCAGGACTCCACACGCTCGGACATGGCACGCATGAATTTACCCGTGTCCACGGACAGATCACCGATCAGTTCAAATCCCGGCAGGGGCAAAAGCTTGATTTCGCCGTCCGGATAGGTACTTGTCAGTGTCCGGCATGCCAGGGTCGGCGAACCATTGACCACCATGGCGCAGGATCCGCAGATCCCTGCCCTGCAGACAAAATCAAACTGGATGGAAGGATCCTGCTGTTCTCGAATCTCATTTAAGGCAATAAAAATGGTCATCCCCGGTGCTTCTGTGACCTCATAGGTAACCATGCGGGGCTTATCACCCTGTTTCTGGGGATTGTACCGAAATATCTGAAATTTTAATATTCTCTCTTGTTCACTCATTATTTAAACCCCCTGCCTATACGCTCATTTTTACCTTTGAATTTTTCCGGAATGCATGTTGGGTTCAGCAGTTCGTGGAGTTCGTGCCGGTCAGCGCCCGGGTTCTCTTTTTTGATCTCTTCGATCTCTTTTTCCCTTTTTTCCGTATCCGGGTGGTGGATGGTATTATCCACGCCATACCCACGGGAACCCGGAGGCATTTCCATTTTCATGACATCCAGATCTTCATAGGAAATTTCCGGCAGATCAGCCCCATCGTCTTTCCATGTGGTCAACGTCCGTTTGAGCCAGTCCCTGTCATTTCTTTCAGGATAATCTTCACGGGCGTGGGCGCCGCGGCTTTCTGTTCTCAGCATGGCACCATAGGCCACACACTGGGCCAATTTGATCATCTTGGGCACACGGATGGCTTCCACAAGCTCCGGATTGGATGTGCTGATGCGGTTTCTCAATGCAATTTTTTTAGCTCTCTGATTGAGCACTTTAAGCTCTTCAACCGCCTGTTCCAGGTCTTCACCGTTTCTGAAAATCCCAACCTTGTCCATCATGATCTTCTGCATCTCGGCCTTCAACTGGAAGGGATTTTCACCAAAATCACGCACCAGAAGGTCTGTAATTTTCTTTTCTTCCTGTTTCATGAAATGCTCAATGGTGGATGTGGAGACATTCAATGAATTGGCCGCACAATAGTCGGCCACAAATTCACCCACGATCATCCCGGCCACAACGGTCTCGGCCACGGAATTACCGCCCAGCCGGTTAAATCCGTGCATATCCCAGCAGGACGCCTCGCCGGCGGAGAAAAGGCCTTTTAAGGTCGGACTTTCACCGGTAGCATTTGTCCTGACGCCACCCATGGAGTAATGCTGGGTGGGACGAACCGGAATATACTCTTCCACCGGATCAATGCCCAGGAAGTATTCACAGATCTCTTTAACTTCCCTTAGGTTCTTTTCAATATGTTTGCGGCCCAAAAGTGTAATATCCAGCCAGAGGTGATCCCCGTATCTTGAGGGAACGCCTTTGCCTTTTCTCATGTGCTCGGTCATGCGGCGGGAAACAACGTCTCTTGAGGCCAGCTCTTTTTTATCCGGCTCATAATCGGGCATGAACCGGTAACCGTCTTTATCAAGCAGCAGTCCCCCGTCTCCGCGGCAGCCTTCCGTGGTCAGGATACCCACAGGAACAATGGCGGTTGGATGAAACTGTACCGCTTCCATGTTACCCAGTGTGGCAACTCCTGTTTCAAGGGCAATGGCCGCGCCAATACCTTCACAGATCACAGCATTGGTAGATACCGAATAAAGCCTGCCGTAACCACCGGTGGCGATGGTTGTGGCTTTTGCCACATAGGCAATCAACTCACCTGTAACCAGATCTCTTACAATGGCACCGTGGCAGACACCGTCCTCGTGAATCAGGGCAATGGCCTCTTTTCGTTCGTGAACCGGGATACCCATCTGGATAGCTTTATTGTCCATGGCATAGAGCATGGTATGTCCGGTGCCGTCCGATGTAAAGCAGGTCCGCCACTTCTTTGTACCGCCGAAATCCCTGGATGTAATCAGTCCGTGGGCTTCATCTTTTTCCGTAATCGTTACTTTTTCGCCGTTAATGATAACATCCCGGTTTCCGCCGCGAACCCTTGACCAGGGAACGCCCCAGGCAGACAACTGACGGATGGCCTTGGGAGATGTATTCACAAACATCCTGGCAACATCCTGGTCACACCCCCAGTCGCTTCCTTTAACCGTATCCCCAAAGTGGACGTCTTCATCGTCCCCTTCACCTTTGATACAAGCGCCAAGGCTTGCCTGCATGCCGCCCTGGGCAGCGGCTGAATGTGATCGTTTGGCAGGAATGAGTGACAGGACGATGGTATCATAGCCCCGCTGCATAGATGCAATGGCAACTCTAAGCCCTGCCAGACCGCCGCCAATTACAAGTGAATCTGTATATATGACTTTCATTTAGAGTTCCCCTTATTCGTGTGTTACTTCTGCTTCAAGTTTTTTTTCAATCTCTTCAACCAGTGGTGCGGCTTCATGAACGGTTTCGATTTCCTGGGCCTGGACCTGTTCCACTGCCGGGGCATGGCTGCCGTATCTTTCACCGACCTTGTCGCGATGCTTAATGCCGATCACAACAAATACCAGCAATGCCAGGATACCAACGCTTAAAAAGAAAATAGTTGCCCGGTTTTTAAATGTCTTAAGCGCCTGGCGGGATTTTTTTGCATCCTTTCCAATGAACCATCCCCATTTCATGCACAACCGGTAAAGGCCGATGCTGGCGTGCAGCTCTACACAGATCAAAAGCACAAGATACAAGGGCCACATACCTCCGGAAACAATCCTGTCTGCCGACATATAGGGGCCGATGCTGCCCGGGTTGGTCAGCATGATATAAAGATGAACCGATCCTGCAAAAAACATGATAAACCCGGTAACAACCTGGATGTACCACAGGTTGGTATCCATATGGTTCATCATCTGCATCTGGTCCCGGATAATCCGATGCTGTTTCCATGAAATAGGAAATTTTCGAACTCCCAGTAATGCATGAATAATGAACAGGGTAAATATGGTGAGTACGGCAAAAAACACTGCAATGGGATAGCCGTGCCCGCTATCGGACAAAAAGGCCAGTTCCATTGTTTTTGCCACGAAATTAAAAGAACCCTTCCCAAGGATGATACTGCCCACAAGCATCATATGCACCCACATGAACAGGCCCAATACAAGGCCGGTTCCGCTTTGTGCAAAATCAAGCCTGGCAGGCAGCCGGCTCTTTTTTTTCTTTGATTCAATAATATAACTATCCAATTTGTATAACCTCCTTATAGGTTATCTCGTTTCTGATTGAGAGTTGAGATTAGGAATCGTTACAAAATTACGTGATCTAAATGATTTCCAAAACCCCTTAAAAAACGGGATATTTTAAAAACAAAAGTTCACATAATTTTGGAGCCGACCCCTACTTATTAAAAAACCTCTTGGCAAATCCGGCCGATTGTCCCTAAATTCTCACAAACATGGACACCATTCTCTTTAAATGCCGCAATTTTTGCTGCGCCTGTACCGCTGGAACCTGAAATAATGGCCCCGGCATGCCCCATCCGCCTGCCGGGAGGTGCGGTCAGGCCGGCAATAAAGCCGACAACCGGTTTGCTTAAGTTTTCTTTTATATATACTGCTGCTTCCTCTTCTGCACTTCCGCCGATTTCTCCGACCATGACGATCCCTGTTGTTTCATCATCTTTTTCAAAAGCGGAAAGTACATCTATAAAATTGGTCCCGTTCACAGGGTCACCGCCGATACCGATGCAGGTGGACTGTCCCATCCCAAGCTTTGTCAGCTGATCCACCACCTCATAGGTCAGGGTGCCTGATCTTGAAACCACTCCTATATTTCCTTTCTTGTGAATATTGCCGGGCATAATACCGATCTTACACTCGTCCGGGGTAATAATACCCGGGCAATTGGGTCCGATCAGCCGACAGTTTTTAGTCGCAAGAAAATTTTTCACTTTAACCATGTCCAGGATCGGGATCCCTTCTGTTATGGTCACAATCACTTGAACACCGGCATCTGCGGCTTCCATTATGGCATCTGCGCCAAACGGCGGAGGAACAAAAATTAAGGACGCTGTGGCCCCGGTATTTTCAACCGCCTGTTTAACGGTATTAAACACAGGCACATCATCCATTTTCTGCCCGCCTTTGCCAGGCGTGACCCCTGCAACAACCTTTGTTCCATATGCGATACACTGCCTTGCGTGGAAACTGCCTTCATTTCCGGTAATTCCCTGGACAAGGACCTTTGTGTCTTTATCTATATAAATACTCATATTCGTGATCTCCTTTAATTTACCGCTGCCGCTATTTTTTCGGCTGCGTCGGAAAGATCAACAGCACTGGTTAAATTCAACCCTGCATCTGCCAGAATTTTTTTACCCTCAACCACGTTAGTGCCTTCCATTCGGACAACCACCGGGATGCTGATACCTGTTTTCTTTGCAGCATCCACAACGCCCTGGGCAAAAATATCACATCGCAGAATCCCGCCGAAGATGTTTATGAGTACGGCCTTTACCTTCTCGTCCGCCAGAATAATCCTGAATGCATTTTCCACCTGTTCGGAACTGGCTCCGCCCCCTACATCCATGAAATTGGCAGGGGTGGCGCCGGCATTTTTAATGATATCCATGGTGGCCATGGCAAGGCCTGCACCATTTACGATATTTCCGACATTGCCGTCCAGGTTGATATAGTTCAGATTAAATTGAGAGGCTTCAACTTCAAGGGGATCCTCTTCATCCAGATCCCGAAGTTCCAGCAGATTTTTATGACGGTAAAGCGCATTGGAGTCAAAATCCACTTTGGCATCCAGTGCCAGCACCTGGTCATCATCGGTCAAAATCAATGGATTGATCTCCACCAATGAGCAGTCATTGGCAACAAAAAATTTATACAGACTGGCCAGAAGGCCTGAGAACTGTTTCATGGCTGCCGGCGGAAGTTCAAGGCCGAATCCCACCTGGCGAAGCTGGTACCCCTGGATGCCCATTAACGGATCCACCTGAACTTTAATGATACGCTCCGGTGTATTGGCGGCCACTTCTTCGATATCCATGCCGCCGTCCCGGCTGGCCATAATAACGATGGACGCCGTGGCTCGGTCAACCAACAGACTTAAATAGAACTCTTTTTTAATCTGCTGGCCTGCTTCAACGAGTAATTTTTTAACCAGCTTTCCTTCAGGACCTGTCTGGTGAGTCACAAGGGTCATACCCAGAATTTCATCGGCCAGGGTTTCAACTTCCTGCATCGAATTGGCAAGCTTTACACCACCGCCTTTACCGCGGCCTCCTGCATGAATCTGAGCCTTCACAACCACGGGAAAACCACCCAGTGTTCCGGCGATTTCTTTGGCTTGATCTACTGAAAATGCAACATTACCCTCAGGTACGGGAACGCTGTATTGCCGAAACAACTCTTTTGCCTGATATTCATGTATTTTCATTCTATTTCCTATCTATTTTTAGGAGCTGCCGGCGCATGCACTTAAGCCCCAATTTTTTAAACTCTCACTATATTCTTTTTTTAATAACATTTCAACAAATCTGACATTAAATCGCGCTTTTTTCATAACAGTTAAAATGTAGCCGGATCA
Source organism: uncultured Desulfobacula sp. (assembly GCA_964562385.1). GTDB lineage: Bacteria > Desulfobacterota > Desulfobacteria > Desulfobacterales > Desulfobacteraceae > Desulfobacula. The sequence goes on along the minus strand of CAZLTD010000030.1, from coordinate 42,458 downwards.
TGGCTGTATCAAGAGTTTTCATCGGCCAAGAAACCCGTATTATGAAACAGTTCGTCAACATACGATACACTCTCCCCATTCCGTATCTGAACAGATTATTTTTCACCTATAGGGGTTAGCTGTCAGGTATCAGTTATCAGGCTTAAGCCATTTACCTGCTGTTTCAGGCTGACACCTGACAGCTTAAGGCTAACCGCTTTCTTCACGCCCCGATGATGTTCAGGGTTCTGTTGGCAGAGTCCGTCACCACGGTACCCGGACCGAATATCTCCGAGGCACCGGCTTTTTTCAAGAACTCATAATCACCCGGCGGGATGATACCCCCGACAACAACCTTGATATCGGTGGCACCCTCTTTTTTCAAGGCGGCAATCACCTGGGGAACCAGGGTTTTATGGCCTGCGGCAAGGCTTGATACACCCACTACGTGAACATCATTTTCAATGGCCATGCGGGCTGCTTCTTCAGGGGTCTGGAACATGGGTCCCAGGTCCACGTCAAATCCAAAATCTGCATAGGCTGTGGCAATGACTTTCACTCCGCGGTCGTGGCCGTCCTGCCCCATCTTTGACAATAAAATCCGGGGCCGCCGGCCGCTGTTCTTTTCAAAATCAGCTGTTCTTTTTCTCAAAGATTCCAACAGCCCGGTATCGGAAGTTTCAGCCGCATACACCCCTGAGATGCACTGGGTGGTGGCCACAAACCGTGAAAATACCTTTTCCATGGCATCGGATATTTCACCTACGGTGGCGCGGGCACGCACAGCAGGCAGGCAGGTGGCAAGCAGGTTCTCTCCTGATTCACACGCCTTGGTGAGATCATCCAGTGCTTTTTGAACCGCTGTCTCATCCCTGTCTTTTTTAATCTGGTTTAAACGGGCCACCTGTTCGTCGCGAACATCTTCTGACACCTCTCTGACCGGGATCGGGGTTTCATCTTCAATCTGGTACTTATTGACCCCCACGATCACATCGGTGCCTTCATCGATTCTGGCCTGGCGGCGGGCAGATACTTCTTCGATCCGCATTTTGGGCATACCCGACTCTATGGCCTTGGCCATACCGCCAAGATCCTCTATTTCCGTTAAGATCTTACGCACTTCATCAATGATATTCTGGGTCAGGCTTTCGATATAGTATGATCCGCCCAAAGGATCCACCACATCGCAGATATGGGATTCTTCCTGGACAACGATCTGGGTATTTCGCGATATTCTGGCGGACAATTCCGTGGGCAGGCCCACAGCTTCATCAAAGGAGTTTGTGTGCAGGCTCTGGGTGCCGCCTAAAACGGCCGACAGGCACTCTAAGGTCGTTCTGATCACATTATTGTACGGGTCCTGCTGGGTCAGGCTCCAGCCTGAGGTCTGGCAATGGGTTCGCAGCATGGTTGATTTGGGGTTTTTCGGGTTAAACTGGCCCATCAGTTCTGCCCACAAAAACCGGGCAGCACGCAGCATGGCAATATCCATGAAAAAGTTCATCCCGATACCAAAGAAGAAAGAGAGACGCGGGGCAAACTTATCAATATCAAGCCCTGTTTCAAGGGCGGCTTTGACATACTCAAGCCCGTCGGCCAGGGTAAAGGCGGTCTGCAGGACCGAATCGGCGCCTGCTTCCATGATATGGTACCCGGAAATAGAGATGGTATTAAATTTGGGCATGTGATCCGAGCAGTACCCGATAATATCGGAGATAATCCGCATGGACGGTGTCGGGGGATAGATATAGGTGTTTCGGGTCAGGTACTCTTTTAAGATATCGTTCTGGATGGTTCCCATGAGTTGTTCCTGGTCAACGCCCTGCTCTTCCGCCGCAACGATGTATCCTGCCAGAATAGGAAGAACCGCCCCGTTCATGGTCATGGAGACCGACATCTGGTCCAGGGGAATCTGATCAAACAAAATCTTCATATCTTCCACAGAGTCTATGGCAACCCCGGCCTTGCCCACATCGCCTGTCACTCTTGGGTGATCCGAGTCATAACCGCGATGGGTGGCAAGATCAAAGGCCACGGACAAACCCTTTTGCCCGGCGGCCAGGTTCTTTCTATAAAACGCATTGGACTCTTTGGCGGTTGAAAAACCGGCATACTGGCGAATGGTCCAGGGGCGGCCTGCGTACATGGTGGCCATGGGACCTCTGACATAGGGATCAAATCCGGGCAGATTACCTAAGTATTCAACCTTTTCCAGATCCTCTTTGGTGTATAGCGGTTTTACATCGATCCCTTCTGGGGTTTTACGGGTGAGTGATTCAAGGGGTTTGCCTCTCAGTTGTTTTTCTGCCAGTTCTTTCCAGTTATTTATGTTGTCGGACATGACGATACCTCTCCTACTTTATTTTTTTGCAAAACCGATCTTTTTCGTTATTCATTTTATATATAACAGCTAGCGTTCACACAGTTCGACGAGAACACCGGATGTGGCTTTAGGATGCAGAAAAGCAATCTTAGCCCCGCCGGCTCCGATCCTGGGTTTCTGGTCTATGAGCTGTATTCCCTTTTCTTTCAGCTCTTCAAGAGCCTCCTCAATATTTTCCACCCGGAACGCCACATGCTGGATGCCCTCGCCTTTTTTCTCGATATATTTGGCCACGGGGCCGTCCGGAGCCGTGGATTCTAAAAGCTCCACCTCGCTTTCCCCGACAGGCAAAAATGCGGTGGTCACCTTCTGGGCTTCAACGGTTTCTGTGCCTTCAAAGTCCAGCCCCAGCGCGTCCATCCAGAAGTTCTTCTTTTCATCTATACTTGTTACGGCAATACCTAAATGATCTATCTTTAATATTTTCATTTTTTTACCTCTCCTTAAATATATATTTGGTGTCTCTTTTAATTTCTAAGTCATTAATATTTTCAGTATTGAAACTTATTCATGCAGTCCAGAACTGCGACCACACCCCATAGTCCTGTAGCGCCCCATACAAATTTATTTACAGGCCGGGGAGATAACCCGCGGCCCAGCCTTGCCGCTTTGAACACAACCATCCCCAGCGTGGAAAAGATGAACACCAGGACCAGCTGTAGTGAAATAACGGGGAAAGGGGCAATGATATCGGTTATGGTGGTGACGGGATTATGCGTATAATACAATTGCAGCAAACGGGCTGCCTTATATGAAAAAATCCACAGCACTGTGCCTGTGAAAACAAATGCCGGGATGGATGCCCACCAGTATCCCCGGAAAAGAAAATAGGCAGCCAAAAAAAACAGTACTCCCAGAGCCGCCACCCCCATGCTGCCCATACCGGTGTATTGGTTTAAAAAGGAAACCGGCGCGGTAAAAGCTGCAACCAGGGCGGCAAGTCCCGGGCTGGCCGCTGCTAATCCGCCTTTTAACATCGTTTTTTTAAATTGGGTTGCATTTAAACTGGAAACAGGTTTCATTTTCATTTTCCTTTATAGAACGGTTAGCATTCAGCTCTTAGGGCCCACTCAAAAATAACTTTACATTTTGAGAGCCGATTCATCCTGCCCGCCAGCGTTGTGAAAACACGACATATCCTGATATGTCTTAGTTTTCACGCCTTAGCGGCCAGGCGACTCAACTCCCAAAATTGGTAATTTATTTTTGAGTGAACCCTTAGATAGAATCTTGATAATCATTTATAATGAGACCCTTTTGCCAACCTTGAATTTTTGTCGGTCCGGGGGAACGCTGTTACCGTTCCCCCGGATAAACGTTTTTATTTAAAAACAATAAAAACGGCCTGTGCCGTCAAAACTGTTTATGCATGTGTGGTCACGGCAGCACCTGCACCTCTGGGTACCCTGACGCTCTGCACCAGATTTTGAATTTCTTCAGGCGGTGCTTTGGTAAACCTGCTCACCGTCAGTGATATGGCGAAATTCAGGAACATACCAATGGCGCCGATACCCCATGTGGTTATACCGAAGAACCAGGCTGTCCCGCCCATATAGGTTACATTGATAATATATGTAGCGGTGAAAACCATGCCCACAACCATTCCGGCAATAGCACCTTCCCGTGTGGTTGAGGTGGTAAAAATTCCCAGAATGATCGCCGGGAAGAAACTGGCAGCTGCCATACCAAAGGCCCATGCCACCACCTGGGTGACAAACCCCGGAGGATGGATGCCGAAATATCCGGCACACATGACTGACAGCCCTATAACGACACGGGCCACCAATAGCCGTTGCCTTTCAGAGGCACTTTTATTCACAACACGATAGTACAGATCATGACTGATGGACGCACCAATGGCCAAAAGGAGTCCTGCCGCAGTTGACAGGGCGGCAGCCAGACCACCCGCGGCAACCAGCCCGATGACCCAGGCAGGCAACCCGCCGATTTCAGGATTCGCCAGCACCATGATATCCCTGTCCACATAAAGCTCATTGGGGCTGTCCGTGGGTTTATTGGAAACCAGGCGTTCGCCGTATTTCCCCAGCTCTGTCGGGGGCAACAAGGCGGGTCTGCCGGCAAACACTTTGCCGTTCCTGTACTGGATTTTCCCGTCATTATTCTTGTCCATCCAGACGATGAGTCCCGGGCCTTCCCAGTTTTTAAACCATGAGGGAGCCTTTTCATAGGTTGACTCATTGAGTGTATTGACCATGTTAAATCTGGCAAAAGCCGCCACTGCCGGACATGTCGTATACAGAATGGCGATAAATAAAAGAGCCCAACCCGCGCTTTTTCTGGCATCGCGAACGGTCGGTGTGGTAAAAAACCGGATAATTACGTGCGGCAACCCGGCAGTCCCGGCCATCATGGTCAGACACAACAGCAAGATATTGGGCATTGAATTTTTGCCTGAACTGAAAGTTTCAGTATAGGCTTTCATACCCAGATCCGCGGCAATATTGTCGAGTGCCTGCAATACATATTGTCCTTTATAAATTCCTTCCTGGATAATATCACTTCCAAACCCAAGCTGGGGAATGGGATTTCCGGTGATAACCATGGAAATAGCCACTGCCGGAACAATGTAAGCGGTGATCAGTACGCAGTACTGGGCCACCTGGGTATAGGTAATCCCTTTCATGCCGCCCAATCCTGCATAAAAGAAAACGATCAGCATGCCGATGACAACGCCTGTGGCAAGTTCAACCTGCAGAAAACGACTGAATACGATACCCACACCGCGCATCTGCCCGCAGATGTATGTGAATGAAATGAAAATGGTACAGGCCGCGGCCACCAGACGTGCCGTGTCGGAATAATACCGGTCCCCGATAAAATCAGGCACGGTAAACTTGCCGAACTTACGAAGGTAGGGGGCTAAAAGTAACGCCAGCAGCACATAGCCGCCGGTCCACCCCATGAGCAGGGCACTTGACCAGTATCCGGTAAACGACACAATACCGGCAAGGCCGATAAAAGAGACGGCACTCATCCAGTCTGCTGCAGTTGCCATCCCGTTGGCAAGGGGGGGAACCCCCTTACCTGCAATATAAAAACCGGCCGCATCTGCCACCCGCGACCGCCAGGCAATGTAAATGTAGAGGCTGAAAGAGAGCGCCACCCATAAAATAGTCCATCCGAAAATATTACTCATTGTTTGTTTCCCTTATTCTTTTTTGTATATGGTATGATTCTTAACAAATGAAATCGTATCCGGGACCATCCCCGGAGCCTTTCCTGAAAATTTCAGGACTATTCATCCACATCAAACTCTCTGTCCAGTTTCTCCATGAGATGACAATAGATAAAGATAAGGGCTACAAAAACAAACATAGATCCCTGTTGGGCAAACCAGAAGCCTAAAGGAAACCCTCCGATCATGATTTTGTTCAATAGATCAACAATGATAATTCCACAAAAATACGAGACAAAGAACCAGATACCCAGCAGAACCGCCATGATTTTCAAATTCCTGTTCCAGTACAGATTCAGATCTTTCACTTTTCCCTCCTAATTATGTTAACCCGAATACTTCAGGAATTGTCCTGCCCATGCAGCAGGATTAACAGGACTGCTGACGGTAACGACTGCATTTAAAAAAAATGAGATTGTCCGGCAGCATTGGTATAGTCCGTAGGGGTGTCTGATACGATATTAAGTGAACGTTTCCCTAAAAACACTGTCGTCACCTCAAGCCGTTTGGTATACATTACAGCCCATCCTGTTCTCATGAAATATCCGGGTTAGTGATATGGTTGTACAACGCTAATTGTTTTTTGCTATTGCCTTGAAAACCACAAACATATGGTTCTTACCACCTCCTTTCCCCGGCAGATCTTCTGTCCGGGACAACCATAATATTGTAACTGCCGGGAAGTTTCTTTTCTGATTCGATTTGTTTATAAATACGTGTTTGCCTACCATCAGAAAGGAAAACCCCCGGCGATTACACTGCCCTAAAATTAATGTTCATTATCAAGGGCATAAAAGAGAGGTATGACAATGGGAGTTATATTGTTAATGGGATTTTAACGTTTGCTGTTTTCTCGTCCCCATTGTCATATCTCTCAATATGAATTACTTATTTCCTGGCACCGGCATACCCCAGTTGTTCCAGGGCGGCTTCCATTTCCCCTAAAATATCGGGATCATCAATGGTGGCCGGCATATTCCAGGCTTCATTATCTGCGATTTTCTGAATGGTTCCCCGAAGGATCTTGCCTGACCGGGTTTTGGGCAGCCGGTCTACAACGGTGGCGGTCTTAAACGCCGCCACAGGTCCGATCCGCTCCCTCACGCTTGAGATAACCTCCTTGACAATTTGGCCATGATCCTGGCTGGCACCTGCCTTGAGTACCAGAAATCCAACCGGCAGCTGACCTTTAAGCTGATCGGCGACCCCTAAAACGGCGCATTCGGCAACTTCCGGATGGTCTGCCAGCACCTCTTCCATGGCGCCGGTGGAAAGCCTGTGACCGGCCACGTTAATGATGTCGTCGGTTCTGGCCATGACATAAACATATCCATCCTCATCTATATATCCGGCATCGGATGTGGTAAAAAAGCCGGGGAACTCGTCAAGGTAAGCAGAAATAAACCGCTCGTCATTCTGCCATAAGGTGGGCAACGTGCCCGGCGGCAGCGGCAGTTTTACCGCCAGAGTACCGATATCTCCGTCAGGCACCGGGTTGCATCCGTCATCAAGCACCTGCAGATTCCATCCCGGCACAGCTTGTGTCGGAGAACCGTGTTTCACAGGCAACGGCTCAATCCCCATGCAGTTGGCAGCAATGGCCCAGCCGGTCTCCGTCTGCCACCAATGATCAATCACCGGCACTTTAAGATTGGTTTCGGCCCACTTGAGTGTGTCCGGGTCCGACCGTTCCCCGGCCAGGAAAAGAGCTTCAAAACAGTCTATGTCATAATCTTCCAGGAGATCTGCCGAGGGGTCATCTCTTTTGATGGCCCTGAAGGCTGTGGGTGCGGTAAAAAGGGTTTTGACCTTATGCTGTGAAATCACCCGCCAGAATACCCCGGCATCGGGTGTACCCACAGGTTTGCCCTCAAACAGGACCGTGGTGCAGCCCTTTAAAAGCGGGCCGTAAACAATATAGGAGTGGCCGACCACCCAGCCCACATCCGAGGCCGCCCAGAACACGTCTCCTTCGTCTACATCATAAACCGCTTTCATGCTCCATTTAAGGGCAACCATGTGTCCGCCGTTATCCCTGACAACCCCTTTGGGCTGCCCGGTTGTCCCGGAGGTATAGAGAATATACAAGGGATCCGTCGCTTCAACCGGCACACACTCCTGTGCCTTGGCTGCCGCCATGGCCCCTTTCCAGTCCACATCCCGTTCCGGGTCCATGGACGCTGTTTCCATCCACCTCTGGAGGACAATGCATCTGTCCGGTTTATGTTCTGCGATCTGAATCGCTTCATCCAGCAACGGTTTATAGGGAATCACTTTTTTCACTTCAATGCCGCAGGAGGCTGAGACGATCACCTTGGGTTTGGCATCATCAATACGGGTGGCAAGCTCCTTGGAAGCAAATCCGCCGAAAACAACGGAATGGACTGCGCCAAGGCGGGCACAGGCCAGCATGGCAATGACGGCCTCCGGAATCATGGGCATATAGACCACCACACGGTCCCCTTTCTCAACACCATTTCCAGCCAGGACCCCGGCAAATTTGGCAACTTCATCTCGTAATTCGTTAAAGGAATACTCTTTGATGGTATCGGTGACCGGGCTGTCATAGATAAGAGCGGTCTGTTCCCCCAGCCCGTTATTGATATGATAATCAAGCGCATTAAAACAGGTATTGGTCATACCGCCCTTGAACCACCGGTAAAACGGTTTGTTCGTATCATCTAAAACCGTGTCATACGGTTTATACCAATAACAGTCCTGGGCTGCTTCTGCCCAGTACCCTTCCGGATCTTCAATGGATTTTTGATATTCTTCCTGGTATTGCGATGTCATCTGCTCCCCTTATTTGAAATGAGTTTCATTAAACAGCCGGGGTGGTGCAAACATCATCCCCTGCCGGGTCCTATGCCACTTTGCGTTACAGGCCATTACTAGTCTTTACTGGTTTTTAGATTCTGCAATAGGTGTACCAGAAGGGTAGCGGCGATGGGTCAAACCGCCGGAACACCCGGATTCAAAGGATGACGACAGTTTATCTGTTAAATTTGATGTGATGAAGAAACGGGCGGAAACGCCCCAATCCACAACCAATGTTGTGGCAAGATCGCTGAACAGAGGGATAAAGGGTGGTTTTGGGCTATTTTGTCCCAAATAGACGCATTATAGCCCTATATTTTTCATTTTCCTGAATAGGGACCTTCGATCGATGCCCAGGTCCCGGGCAGTTTTGGTTTTGTGCCACCTGTTTTTTTCAAGGCACTCTAAAATAATCTGTTTTTCCATGGTCTGAACCCGGGAAACAAGCGTCTCATCCGCGGCAAGCGGGCTTAATCCGGGGTTCAGCTCCCGGACCTGGCTGGTTTCATCCGGGCCGATATCGATAAACTCCATCTTTTGAAGGGTCAGGTACTGCTGGACTGCATTCTGCAATTCTCTTACATTCCCCGGCCAGTCATAGGACACCATCTTTTCCATAATATGATCCGGGATCATCCGTATGGTCTTTTCATCGGAAAACATCTGGATAAAATGATGAATAAGAAGGGGAAGGTCCTCTTTTCTCTCCTTTAACGTTGGAATGTAAATGGGGATGACATGTATCCGGTAAAAAAAATCTTTCCTGAACGCACCTTTTGACATCTCTGTTTCAAGATTCCGGTTGGTGGCGGCAATAAAGCGGACATCCGATTTGTGGGCCTCACTGCTGCCGATAGGGATGTACCGCCCGCCCTCCATGGCCCGAAGCAGCTTTACCTGAAGAACCTTGCTCATCTCCCCAATTTCATCTAAAAAAAGCGTTCCGTGATTGGCTGCCGCCAGATACCCCTGCTTGTCCATATCCGCCCCGGTGAACGCCCCTTTTTTATACCCGAAAAACTCACTTTCAAACAGATTATCCGGAACCGCCCCGCAGTTGACCGCCACATATTCGTTCTCCCCCCTGACACTGAGCTGGTGGATGGTCTTGGCAACAATCTCCTTGCCGGTGCCCGAATCCCCGTAAACAATCACATTGGCATCCGACTCGGCTGCCTTGAGAATCTGCTCATACACCTTTTGCATGACAGCACTTTTTCCCACAATCACGCCCAGGCCCGAGGCCTGCTTCAGGGTTGATTTCAGGCGTATATTCTCCTTTTTCAACCGAATTTCATTTCCTTTGATTTTGGCCTCTTTAGCCTTTTGTCTGGAGATGTCCACGGCCACAAACTGGAAGCTGTATTCCCCCACATCAGCATTAAACACCCTGGAACTTGTCATGTCATACCAGCGGCTGTAATGGGGGTTATATTTCTCGTACTGTATGGTCTGTTTTTCCATGGCCTCTGCCATGGGGCAGTCTTTGCAAGGCTTGTCTACACCGAAGATCACCTGGTAGCAGAACTTCTCCTTGGCATCCCGGCCGTAATAGGACCTCATTTTCCGGTTCATGAATTCAAAGGTGTAATTTTTTCTTACAATATAGATAAACCCGTGAAACCGGTCGATGATCTCTAAAAGCCGTTTACGGCTCTCTTTGAGATCCATGGTTCTTTTCTCAATCTCATGCTCGAGAAATTTCCGATACTTCCTGTTTTCAAGAACCAGCCTGGATTTTTCAAGCGCCTCTCTGGCACAGTGTTCCAAAAGCGCCATATCCAGAACCGGCTTAGTGATAAAATCGTATGCCCCCAGCCTCAAAGCCGATACCGCATCACCCATTCCCCCTTCCCCGGTGACCACAATCACCGGGGTTTCCGGGGATCTTTTCTTCAACCGGGACAGCACTTCAAGGCCGTCCAGCCCCGGCATTCTCAAATCGAGCAGCACCAGATCCGGCTGCTGGGATATAAACGCTTTAAGACCGGTTTCACCGTCTTTGGATGTCACCACTTGAAATCCGCTGTCCTCAAAATAGACCGCCATGTTTTCCAGCATGATCGGCTCATCATCGATGATCAGTATTTTAGCACCGGTAAAGCTGTTGTCACCCATTATGATTACACTTCCCTTTGATATGGTTCTTTATTAACTGTTTTATCATATTTTTCATGCAACGTTAGGGCTATTCTTCGCACGGCAAGGTGACAACAAAAGCAGCCCCCTGACCCGGTTTTGAGCGAACGCTGAAGGTTCCGTTATGGGTAGTTGTCACTATATAATATGCCACCGAAAGCCCTAAACCTGTTCCGGAACCCTTTGATTTTGTCGTAAAAAACGGCTCAAATATCCTTTTTTTAATATGCTCCTCCATGCCGGGGCCATTGTCTTCAACCACCAGCTTAACCGACTTGCCCCCCTGTGTCACCCGGATCTTTATTTTGGGGGGTGACGGGTCATCCTTGTTCTCCCATACGGCCTGGACAGCGTTTTTTAATAAATTCAACACCACCTGTTCAATCTCTCCGGGAATACAGAGCACCTTTTTCAGCCCTTTATCAAACTTTTTGTCAATCTGAATCCCTTTAAAGTTATATCTTTTTTTAAGTTCATAGTCATAGGCGGCAAGCCCCACCGAAGACTCTATCAGTTCTGGCAGATCTACGGCTGTTTTCACCGGCTCGTTTTTCCGGCTGAATCCCAGCATGTTGGATACGGTCTTGGCCGTCCGGTCCACACTGGTTCGAATATCCTCTAAAAATTTATAGACCTGCCGGTTCTCAAGATATGTATGAATCGTTTGAAGATCGGTCCCCAGATCCCGGGCCGCTTTTTTATTGGCTTCAAGTTGCGGAGAGACCCGCCTTAAAATATTCTGGGCACTCTGGACAATACATCCGATAGGGTTGTTGATTTCATGGGCCATGCCGGCGGAAAGGCCGGCAATGGTTCTCATTTTTTGAGTCTGAACCATCAGATCCTTCATTTTGACCCGGGCCGAGACATCGTCAATCCGGATCACACACCCGTGCCCTACATCCGCTGTTAAAGGATATACAACAATATCCGCCCAGACGCCTTCCTGGGTAAAAGGATGCAACAGTCTCTCTTTCACCTGTATCTGCCGGTCGCGGTTGGCCGTCTCCACCATTTCCATGACAATGCCAAGCCCCGGCAGCACTTGATTTAACCGCTCCCCCCTGGCTTTTTTTGCAGGAATCCGGCTTATTTTTTCAGCCTCCCTGTTCCACATGGACACCATCCCTTTTGTATCCACACCAATGAGGACCGAAGGCATTGAATCCACAATGGCAGACAGGTACAGCCGAATCCTGGCCATCTCCTTCTGCGTTTTTTTCTGTTCGGCGATCTCCTCTTCAAGGGAGTGGCTGTACTTTTCCAATTGTATCATAAACTGGTTAAAATAGTGGCCCAGCCTGCCCACCTCGTCATTGGTTTCCCGCCTTATCCTGACAGACCGTTCCCCTTTAGCCGCCCGTGAAAACCGATCCATCAGTACACCTAAGGGATTGGTGATGGAATTGCTGATACTGTATGACAGGGGCAGCACCACAACAAGCACCAGCAAAATGGTCACAATAAATACGGTTTTCAGCGTGTGCAAAGGAGCGTAAAGCTCATCCATGAATCCTGCTGAAACCACAATCCAGTCAAACTGGGGAATATGGTTAAACACCACAAATTTTTCCCTGACACCACCGCCGTTCCTTGACCGGACCTGAAAGGTCAGCTTGCCGTTTCTTTTGCCACAGATAGAGGCGATCCGTTCTGTTTTTTTCAATTGCGCCATATCCAGGCCAGGCTGCTCCGCCGGTTTTTGCTGCTCCGCCAGTTCTTGCTTCTCCATTTGGGGATGAATAATAATCTGCTCATCCGTATTCACAATATAGGAGTACCCGGTGTCCCCAAACGCCAGTGTCAGCACCTGATCCTTAAAATCATTCACCTGAACCAGCCGGGCAAATTCACTACGGTATGAAGATGCTGAGATAATCCAGTCCCAGGGTTCAAAATAGATCATATACAGCGCCTTTGCCCGGGTCTTTTTCTCTCCCGGGTTTTTCCAGTCATACTCCACATACCCCTGTTTATGTTTTTTCTGGTACCGGATAAACGCATATTCAGACAGATCGGTATTCACCAGCTCTTCTTCGGGATGCACAGCAATCACGCCGGAACTGTTAAGGCAGTAGACATAACCGGTTTCACCCACGGGCTGGTTTAATAAAATATTGATTGCCTTTTGCTTTGCTTCGGATTCAGTCATGGCGCCCTTTTTATACTGCTCCCAAAAATACAGCGCCATATTCCTGTTTTGAACGGCGATCCCGTTCAGGTAGGCCTTTACCGATGTGTCTGCCGATGTTTTTACAAGGTTTAATATGGTGGATGTGGACCGTTTCAGCTCATTGTCGATACTGAGATTGATGGTCTGCCGGACAATAAAATAGACAAAAAAATTGCTCACGGCAATGGCCGTGACAAATACAAGGGAATAACTGATGATCAGTTTAAAACGGATGGGAAGATTTAAAAACCGTTCGCCGAACCCCATGGTGACTGTTTCTCCCATGCTTTTTATACAAAGGCATTTCTACCTTAAATTTTTTAATAGATCAGGACAGCCATAATTTTTGAAAACCGTCCGGCAGCCTCCCTTGTCTACAGGTAGGACAGCAGCGTATCCGCTGCTGCTGAAGGGGATATTTTCCCGCTCTCAACCCGTTGCGATATAGTGGGGATGGCGTTGTTAATTTTGTCATTATCTTTAAACCGAAGTTTCAGGCCATCCTCGACCAGGGTCCACATCCAGTCCAGGGACTGCTTTCTGCGGCGCTGATCAAACTCGCCGGTATCCTTGAACTTTGACCGATGATCCAGCACCGTTTCCCATACATTTTGAGTGCCGCCGTCGTTTACAGATGAACAGGTCAACACCGGGGTCGACCAGGTTCGTGTGGCAGGGCTGATCAAATGCATGGCAAGCTCCAGGTCGGCCCGGGCTTTTTCAACCGCCTTTAAATTGTCCCCATCTGCCTTGTTAATGGCAATACCGTCGGCAAGCTCCAATACCCCTTTTTTGATTCCCTGCAGCTCATCCCCGGCTCCGGCTATCATCAGGACCAGAAAGAAATCCACCATGGAGGCCACACTGGTTTCCGACTGCCCGACCCCCACGGTTTCCACAAAGATAACATCAAACCCGGCCGCTTCACAGACCAGCATGATCTCGCGTGTTCTGGCAGCCACGCCGCCCAGGGTTTCCCCGGCCGGAGAGGGACGGATAAATGCATTCTTATGGGCGGACAATTTTTCCATCCGGGTTTTGTCCCCCAAAATAGACCCGCCGCTTCGACGGCTCGTGGGATCAACGGCCAGAACCGCCACCTTGTGCCCCTTGTCTGCAAGGGCCACCCCCAGATTCTCAATAAAAGTACTTTTGCCCACACCCGGCACCCCTGTGACGCCCAGGCGGATACTATTGCCTGTGTGCGGCAAAATTTTTTCCATCAGATCAAAGGCGGCTGTTTGGTGGTCTTTGAGACTGCTTTCAATCAGGGTAATGGTCTTGGCGATCATGCGCCGGTTGCCATCTAAAATACCCCGGACATATTCATTGGAACTCATCTGATTCATACTCCCGGCTCGATTGGTTTGGAGATGTTAGGGGTTAGCTATTGGCTGTCAGGTATCAGGTGTCAGTGACTTCCCTGCTGTTTCAGGCTGACACCTGACAGCTTAAGGCTAACCGCTTTCTTCACGCCCCGATGATGTTCAGGGTTCTGTTGGCAGAGTCCGTCACCACGGTACCCGGACCGAATATCTCCGAGGCACCGGCTTTTTTCAAGAACTCATAATCACCCGGCGGGATGATACCCCCGACAACAACCTTGATATCGGTGGCACCCTCTTTTTTCAAGGCGGCAATCACCTGGGGAACCAGGGTTTTATGGCCTGCGGCAAGGCTTGATACACCCACTACGTGAACATCATTTTCAATGGCCATGCGGGCTGCTTCTTCAGGGGTCTGGAACATGGGTCCCAGGTCCACGTCAAATCCAAAATCTGCATAGGCTGTGGCAATGACTTTCACTCCGCGGTCGTGGCCGTCCTGCCCCATCTTTGACAATAAAATCCGGGGCCGCCGGCCGCTGTTCTTTTCAAAATCAGCTGTTCTTTTTCTCAAAGATTCCAACAGCCCGGTATCGGAAGTTTCAGCCGCATACACCCCTGAGATGCACTGGGTGGTGGCCACAAACCGTGAAAATACCTTTTCCATGGCATCGGATATTTCACCTACGGTGGCGCGGGCACGCACAGCAGGCAGGCAGGTGGCAAGCAGGTTCTCTCCTGATTCACACGCCTTGGTGAGATCATCCAGTGCTTTTTGAACCGCTGTCTCATCCCTGTCTTTTTTAATCTGGTTTAAACGGGCCACCTGTTCGTCGCGAACATCTTCTGACACCTCTCTGACCGGGATCGGGGTTTCATCTTCAATCTGGTACTTATTGACCCCCACGATCACATCGGTGCCTTCATCGATTCTGGCCTGGCGGCGGGCAGATACTTCTTCGATCCGCATTTTGGGCATACCCGACTCTATGGCCTTGGCCATACCGCCAAGATCCTCTATTTCCGTTAAGATCTTACGCACTTCATCAATGATATTCTGGGTCAGGCTTTCGATATAGTATGATCCGCCCAAAGGATCCACCACATCGCAGATATGGGATTCTTCCTGGACAACGATCTGGGTATTTCGCGATATTCTGGCGGACAATTCCGTGGGCAGGCCCACAGCTTCATCAAAGGAGTTTGTGTGCAGGCTCTGGGTGCCGCCTAAAACGGCCGACAGGCACTCTAAGGTCGTTCTGATCACATTATTGTACGGGTCCTGCTGGGTCAGGCTCCAGCCTGAGGTCTGGCAATGGGTTCGCAGCATGGTTGATTTGGGGTTTTTCGGGTTAAACTGGCCCATCAGTTCTGCCCACAAAAACCGGGCAGCACGCAGCATGGCAATATCCATGAAAAAGTTCATCCCGATACCAAAGAAGAAAGAGAGACGCGGGGCAAACTTATCAATATCAAGCCCTGTTTCAAGGGCGGCTTTGACATACTCAAGCCCGTCGGCCAGGGTAAAGGCGGTCTGCAGGACCGAATCGGCGCCTGCTTCCATGATATGGTACCCGGAAATAGAGATGGTATTAAATTTGGGCATGTGATCCGAGCAGTACCCGATAATATCGGAGATAATCCGCATGGACGGTGTCGGGGGATAGATATAGGTGTTTCGGGTCAGGTACTCTTTTAAGATATCGTTCTGGATGGTTCCCATGAGTTGTTCCTGGTCAACGCCCTGCTCTTCCGCCGCAACGATGTATCCTGCCAGAATAGGAAGAACCGCCCCGTTCATGGTCATGGAGACCGACATCTGGTCCAGGGGAATCTGATCAAACAAAATCTTCATATCTTCCACAGAGTCTATGGCAACCCCGGCCTTGCCCACATCGCCTGTCACTCTTGGGTGATCCGAGTCATAACCGCGATGGGTGGCAAGATCAAAGGCCACGGACAAACCCTTTTGCCCGGCGGCCAGGTTCTTTCTATAAAACGCATTGGACTCTTTGGCGGTTGAAAAACCGGCATACTGGCGAATGGTCCAGGGGCGGCCTGCGTACATGGTGGCCATGGGACCTCTGACATAGGGATCAAATCCGGGCAGATTACCTAAGTATTCAACCTTTTCCAGATCCTCTTTGGTGTATAGCGGTTTTACATCTATCCCCTCGGGAGTTTTTCTCGTCAGCGACTCCAGGGGTTTGCCCCTGAGTTGCTTTTCTGCCAGTTCCTGCCAAGTTTTATAATCGTCAGACATGGTTAGCCTCCAGTAATATTTCGAATTTATTATCCAAACTGCATTTCTTTAAAATTGTAATTCCTTACTAAACATCTGTTTAGCACATAGCTCGTTATGGTTGTTACAAAAGGGTAAACAACAAGACAACAAACCAGTTGTTTATGTAACTAAGGATCGGCTCCCAAATTACTTGAACTTTTGTTTTTAAAATACCCCGTCTTTCAAGGGGGTTTGGAAACAACTTAGATCAAGTAATTTTGGTACGATTCCTAATCTCTCTGGCAAAGTTCTACCAACACTCCTGATGTCGCCTTGGGATGCAAAAAGGCAATCTTGGCACCACCGGCTCCGATCCTGGGTTTCTGGTCGATGAGCTGTATTCCCTTTTCTTTCAGCTCTTCAAGAGCCTCTTCAATATTTTCCACTCGGAACGCCACATGCTGGATACCCTCACCTTTTTTCTCTATGTATTTAGCCACAGGTCCGTCCGGGGCGGTTGATTCCAGAAGCTCAACCTCACTTTCCCCCACCGGCAGAAAGGCGGTGGTAACCTTCTGTGCTTCAACGGTTTCCGTGCCTTCAAAACTTAAGCCCAGCGCGTCCATCCAGAAGTTCTTCTTTTCGTCAATGCTTGTTACAGCGATACCCAAATGATCAATTTTCAGGATTTTCATTTCATTATCTCCGAATTTTTGTTTGTCAAATCACAATCATTATCTATAAATGGATCAGTTGTGGGAAGTCAACTATAAACTGACAGCCCTAACCCACCATCGCGTCACCACTTACTGCATTTTTTGAAGTCGCTTATCCCTGAGGAATCTGGCGAATACAACTCACTCGTCGCTACAGATTTTACAAATGAGCCGCTTTGAATCTGGCAACTCTCTGGTGGACAGAATTTGATTCAAGAGGCCTGGTGTTACTTAAGAATTAAGCGGCGGGTTTAGGTCTGCACTTTTCCATTACATCAGTACGGTCAAGCGTCGTATGGGTCAAAATTTATTTTTGCATTCCTCAGGTTAAATTATAGGTCACATCCTCAATTATAGGGCAGATCCACGAATGCACTTGATTAAGTTCAAGCAACTGTTTATATTGGAACTTAAAAGAAATTATAAATTCCATCGCGATCTTACGATAACATTTTTAAGACTACTTTTATGAGCCCAAAAACATCTGCCAGGATACTTGTCGTTGACGACAACAATCAAAATCTTCAGCTTGTCGGGTCTTTACTGTCGCAACATGGATATGACGTTGCATTTTCCTTAAGTGGGGCCGGTGTGCTCGATACTGTTGCGGATATCGATCCTGACCTTATTCTACTGGATATCATGATGCCGGGGATGGATGGATACCAGGTCTGCAAATCCATCAAACTGATAAAAGGATTGGAAGACCTGCCCATTATTTTCCTGACCGCAAAAACCCGTCTTAAGGATCTTACTACCGGATTTGAAAAAGGCGCTGTGGATTACGTGTTCAAACCTTTTAACTCAAAAGAATTGCTGGCCCGCGTTAAAACCCACGTAGAATTAAAAAAGATAAAAGAAAAGATCAAAAATGACGCTAAAATTATAAACCGATTGAACAGGGACTTAAGTCGGAAAAATGCTGACCTGGTCAATATAAACAGAACAATGGACAGCATTATTAAAAAGAAAACAGACCAGTTGCAAAACGCCAACCATACGCTTCAAACGTTAAATGATGAGAAAATGGATTTTATCCGTTTTATTTCCCATGAAATAAACACCCCGTTAAATTTCATTTCTGCCACACAGGCTATCGATAAAAAGGAGTTAAGTGAGAATAACATAGGACTACTGGATATGGTGGACCATGGTTTTTCCAGAATAAACCGTTTTTTGAAAGCCGTGGTCAACTACTTTGAGTTTGCAGGCGATATGCCTGAAATAAAACCTGAATTTCTCTCTTTAAAACAAATCCTCCTTGACGCGATTAAAAAAATCTCCGATGCACCCAACGTTCAACCCATTGAATTTAGAGTCAATTGCCAGGAAGATTTCCACCTTGAGGCTGACAGGTATTATCTGACAGAACTGACCACCATTTTATTTAAGAATGCAGCCGCTTTCAGTAATCCGGATCAAACCGTTGATATTGAAGCGTTGATGGAAGACAAAAGACCCGTACTGAAAATCTGTGACAAAGGAAAAGGTATCCCCCCAAAAAACCTGGATATTATATTTAAGCCGTTCCTGATTCCTGAATTTGAGCGGCTGGAGTCCGGATTTGCATTGAGCCTGCCCAAAGCAAAGATTATTGCTGACACCTGCGGATGGCATTTATCAGCCCAAAGCGACGGTCCGGGAAAAGGTGCCTGTTTTAAAATTAAATTTTTATCCGGATAATCCATAAAATTGACTCAGGGGTGTGTCTTTGATATGATTTCAAGTATAGGAAACAACATTTCAAAAATAGCACATTCATTCACACGACAATTTCAAATTATTAGGGAGCGATATTGAAGAACTCAAACCATCCCTGCATTCTTGTTGTTGATGACTCAAATTTTATCCGGACCACTGTGAAAAAAGCGCTTGAGAGTGACGACTTCACAGTCCACACTGCCGAAGATGGTGCCCAGGCGCTTAATTTTCTCAAAGACACATCTGCCCCAGATATCGACATTGTGCTGACCGATCTGAACATGCCAAAAATGGATGGGGAGCAATTGTGCATCAATATCAAAAAAGACAAAGAGCTCACATCAATCCCTGTTATATTTCTGACCTCACAGGCCAACCAGAAAACGGAAAGCCTGATCTTTAATGCCGGTGCCAGCGATTTTATTGCCAAGCCATTTATTAAAGAACTATTGATCGCCAGGATATCTGTCCACCTTCAAAGTCAGGTATCCAAAAAATACCTTGAAAAACAGATCCAGGAGCAGACCATATACCTGAAACTGGCCAAGGAAGAGGCGGAAACCGCGAATGTTGCGAAAAGCTCGTTCCTGGCAAACATGAGCCATGAAATCAGAACCCCCATGAACGGGGTTCTTGGCATGGCAGACCTGCTTTTGGAAACCAAGATGTCAAAAGAGCAGATGGATTACGCTGATTCCATTCGCCAAAGTGCGGATGCCCTTTTAAATATCATTAATGATATCCTTGATTTTTCCAAAATTGAAGCAGGCAAAATGGAGCTTGAAGTCATTGATATAGATTTGGGCCGTACCCTTCACGATATCAGCCAGATCATGGCCACAAAGGCCCAGGAAAAGAACATCGAATATATCTGCCTGATCGAGGAAAACGTTCCCAACCATCTCAAGGGAGATCCCACCCGGTTGCGGCAGATCATTATCAATTTGTCAGGAAATGCCGTTAAATTTGTTGACAAGGGCGAGGCCCTCTTAAGAGTCTGTTTTGTACAAGAAATAAAAAACCACATCATTTTGCGGTTCGAAATCATCGACACCGGCATCGGGATTGCCCAGAGTAAAATCGACAAACTGTTCCAGTCTTTTTCACAGGTAGATACCTCAACAACCCGGAAATATGGAGGAACAGGACTCGGCCTGACGATCTCAAAACAGCTGGCCGAACTCATGGGCGGACAGATCGGCGTCTACAGCAGGGAAGGAGAGGGCTCCACATTCTGGTTCACCGTTCGTTTTGAAAAACAGACTGGTGTAAAACATAAGACTGCCCGGATCCCTGACAAAATCAAGCACTTAAAGTGCCTGGTAGTGGATGATGCCGACTCCTGCCGCAGAACCATGACACTGCACCTGTCTGCACTGGGCTGCCACGTTGAGACCGCCCAGAACACCACCATGGCCATGGAAAAAATCCTGGATGCCACCCTTGCCAAGGCTTTTGATGTTATTTTTATTGATATGGAGATGCCGGAGATTGACGATGGGAAAAAATTCGCCAAAACACTGAAAAAAGACCCCAAAATGGAAAGCACCCCCCTGATCCTCATGACCTATACCGGCAAGCGTCTGGACAATACCACCCTGACCGCCCTGGGCTTTGCCGCCCAGATCGCCAAGCCGGTCTACCGGGCCCATGTGCTTGAATGCCTGAAGGATGTCTGGGGCCTGACCGAAACCCCGGATAAACGATCAACCCGATTCGAACTTGAAGAACCAGGCGCCCTGGCCCACGACAAAACAAGATCTTTAAACATACTTCTGGCTGAAGACAACCTGATGAATCAGAAAGTGGCTGTGAATATGCTTAAAAAGCTGGGCCACAAGGTCACCATTGCACAGGACGGCAAGGAAGCTGTGGAAAGCTTCAAGCGGAAAAAATACGACCTGATATTAATGGATGGCCAGATGCCGGTGATGGACGGTCTTGAGGCCACACGGGCCATCCGCAGTCTGGAGCAGGAAAAATCAGATAAAACAACACCTATCCAGATTATCGCCTTAACCGCCAATGCCATGAAAGGCGACCGCGAACGGTTCCTTGAATCCGGCATGGACGATTACATCACCAAACCCATCAAGCGAAAGGCCCTGGAAGATGCACTGATTACCAGTGCCGCCAAATCAGACCCCCGAAAGGCTGCCTCAATCACCCAGGGCCGCCTAATCGATCTGGATGAATTGTTCCGAACCATGCACAGAGACAAAAAACTGGTTAAAGAGTGCTTTGATGACTTCATTTCAAACCACGGCCCCATGCTCAAGGAAATTAAAGCCGGTATTAAAGCCAATGACAACGCAAGGGTTAAAGAATCCCTGGCCGCATTCAGGGATACGGTCAAACTTTTATCGTGCAAAGCGCTGATGGATGCAGCATTTTCGCTGGACCGCGCCTGTGACGCCAGGGATGCCGCGCTTGTGGAAAAACAATTTGATGCACTCGAGCAAGCCTGCATTGACGTTAAAAATTTTATAGCCCGCCATGCGGTAAGCGATTTGTTCATGAAATCGCTGCTGGCAGATGTTGATTTCGACTCCCGCCAGGCAGCCCAGAAACTGCTTTCCCACTACGGGGAATGCGATGTGGCCGCCAACGGCCTTGAGGCCCTGAACGCCTTTGTCCGGGCCCACAATGACCATGATCCCTACAAGCTGATTTTCCTTGACATTGACATGCCCGATATAGACGGGAACATGGTTCTTTCCAAAATCCGCCAGTGGGAAACATCAAAGAACGTCGTGCCGCAGGAACTTGCCAAAGTGATCATGCTCAGTGCCTCAAATGATCCCAAAGACAAGCCTGCCGAACCCCTTACCCAGGGCCGGGAGACACTCATCCTAAAGCCCATAAATCGCGACAAACTGGCCACGGCGCTGGAATCCCTCCACATGCTCACATAGACAGACACTATCCTTTCTGTTCTCTGTTTAAAATGGCAGGGAACATCAAACCTGGCAAAAGGGACGGGTGGTTCGTGAGACGTCCTTGAGGCCACATTTTCTTACAGATTTTTAATGAAGCGGAGCGTAAAATGACGTGTTGTTTGAGGAGCTACTGCACCGCAGTTCAGGGCATTTAGCGCAGCGAATGTAAAAGCTGTTGGAAATGTTGCTCAGACGCGAACGGATTGCCCGGCCCGAAGCTTGGATATGGCCAATAGTGCTTTGTATACAAAAAGATCATCCTTAAAATCCCAAACCGGGAATGATTAAAACCGGAGACCGGTTTCCCGTCTCCCCTTTCCGCAAGGAAAGTTTATGCAGGGCAAACATCCTTTCCTGCGTTTCCCTGTCAGGGTCTCTAATATCATAAAAACGCTAACAAACCGATCCGGTATTAATTATCAATTGACCCTCCCGTCTGTCCCGGTATATGGTTGGCCACAAGAAAAAACAGACATGAAGCCAAAAATAATATTGTGCAGTTTTTAAATACAAAATTTCATATTCCAAAGATTACCGACTCGGATGGGCTGGTAACAAGAAACCGTCTGATTGATGATTTAAACGGGGCCATTGATAAACGGCTTGTCCTGATCCAGGCACCTGCCGGTTTCGGGAAAACCACCCTGATATCCCAGTGGTTCGGTGAAAAACCGATGGGGCTAAAGGAATGCTGGCTGTCCATCGACATCGCTGACAACAATCCCGTACGACTCTGGTCTTATGTATGTAATGCTTTTAACAGGGCACACCCCGGGCTGTGTCAATCTGCTCTTTTTCAATTGCAGGCATCCGATAAAACAGGCATAGAAGAAACCCTGATCTCAGTGATCAATTCAATATCAGATTCTGATCGCCGATTCATCCTGGTACTGGATGACTTCCACCTCATTACTCAAGAAAAAATTTTCGACCAGTTTTCATTCTTTTTAGACCACCCCATTGAGAATCTGCTGATCGTTATCAGTTCCCGGGAAAAACCGGGGATTGAGCTGTCCAGACTGCGGGTATCCGGCAGCCTGTTTGAGTTAAACGCATCCCATCTGAAATTCACCCAAACCGAGATGCATGCATATTTACGTATTTCCTCAGATGCACCGTTGCCAATCGAACAGGAACAACAGCTTTTCCAGACCACTGAAGGATGGATTGCGGCCATTAAACTTGCAGCCCTGTCATCGGGCAGCAGGCCGGCAGGTCCCGGGCCCGGCAAGCTACTGATTCACGACTACCTGATGGAAGAGGTCTTTGCCGGGCTGCCAAAGCCGTTACAGTCCTTTTTACAGGATGTCAGCATCTGTGACAGGTTCTGCCTCTCCCTGTGCAGGCATCTCACTGAAAATCCGGATGCAGACGCCATGCTCGACAATGTGGCCCGGCACCGCCTGTTCTTGATTCCGCTTGATAATGACGGGATCTGGTACCGGTTTCACCATCTTTTTCTGCACTTTTTACGAACGGTACTTGAAAAACAGACCGATCAGGCCGGGATAACGGCCCTTCACATAAAGGCGTTTCAATGGTTTCAGGACAACCATAGTTTTGACGAGGCGTTCTCCCACGCCCTGGCTGCCGGTCGGGACGATCTGGCTGCACGGCTTTTAGCCGAACAGATTTCCAAAATGTTTGGTGAAGGGGGAGAAGAGATCCTCGCATCCTATTTTAAGCAGCTCAGTGCATCCGCTGTCATGAGAAATCCCGTACTGGCCGGATACTATCTGGGGTTTAAGATCTTTTCCGGCGACTTTGATACCATAGACACAATGAAGGATCTATACGAAACCGGTTTTTCAAAAAAATATGCCGCCGTTTTTAAAGGCTTTTACCTGACCGCCAAAGCGTACGAGGTGTTTTATGTCTCCGGTGATCTACAGAAGGCGGTGTTACAGGGGCAGGAAGCCATCGATCATCTGCCGCCTGCCCACGAAGCCATTATCCGGATGCTTGAATACATGCAAACCATCAGCTACCGGTATTCCGGCCGTATCAAACCGGCCCTGGCCCTTTGCAAACCCAAAAAAACAGACAACGTTCTGATGGCCGGCATGGCCGCCACAAGCCGTGCAGATATAGATCTTGAAATGGGGCATCTGAAAAGCGCCCGTCAGGTCATCGCAGGGCAGGTGCAGGCGCTTGAATCAATCTTTGGAAACAGCACACCGCCGGCCCTGTTCGGATTTGCCTATATTATCCTGGGAAAAGTCCTGAAAGAGGAGTTTCGGCTGAAAGAAGCTCAAGAAAGCTTTTCCAGGGGAATCTCCATTATTCGAAACAGCGATATGATTGAACTGATCGTGATCTCTTATGGTGAATATTCCCATTTTCTGACCTGCTGTGGGGAGTATGCCAAAGCCCGCGAAATGGCAGACCGGGCCCTCAGGATGGCCAGGCAGAACCTCTCCTGGGTGGAGACCCTTCTTCTGGCCCAGAAAAACAGGATCCGGCTCAAAGAGAAAAAACCGGACCGGGTTGCTCCCTGGGCAAAGCAATATCCGGTTAATAAAAACATGAAAATCCCCTTTATCCGGAGTATCGAGTATTTAACCGTCGCACGGTATCTGATTGAATCCGGGCAGTTTAACAAGGCGGTGTACATCTTAGACAGCCTGATAAAAAAGGACCTGGAAGACGACCGCCGCAGCCAGCTGATGGAGAGCCTTGTTCTAAAATCCAAAGCGGTTTACCTGTCCGGGGACGGAGATCGTGCAGCCGCTTTATTAAAAGAAGCCTGCGATCTGGCACGGGATCAGGGCCATGTCACGGTTTTTTTATACGACAGCCAGGGAATGGAACCGGTTTTCAAACAATGCATGGCAAAAGGCTTTTTACCGGACCATCTGATACCCCATCTTTTGTTTCTCAATACGGATCCGGAAAACAACAGGGAAACAGAGGTGATTGTTCACAACTTTGTGGAGGTTTTGAATAAAAGAGAGCTGGACATCCTTAAACTGTTTAAAAAAGGGCTGTCCAACAAAGAGGCAGCAGATATGCTGTGCCTGTCGGTCAACACGGTCCGCTGGTATGCCAGCCGGCTGTTTGCCAAGCTGGATGTCAAGCGCCGTGGGCAGGCGGTGTCCAGAGCAGAAGACCTGAAGCTGATTTAACCCCAAAATTTCATAAAAATATTAATGATTAAATGGAATATTCTATAAGTATCGTCTGGCTTAGGAATCGCACCAAAATAACTTGATCAAAAGCATTTCCAAAAACCCTTAAAAGACTCGCTGCTTACGGGTATTTTGAAAACAAAAGATCAAGTAAGGCAATGCACAGCTTTGCCCCTAAGTAATTTTGGAGCCGATCCTTACATATTGAAAAGCGCTTTATCCCGGTCGCTGAGCATAAAATTTGCCAGATCCACGTCGCCAACCCCGCCGATCTCATCGCGGATTTTCATGAAATCGTCAAAATGCTCCATGAACAGATCGGTCATCTCCGGGTCAAAATGCTCCCCGCGTTCTTTGTGAATAATATCCAGGGCCATCTCGGGCGGGTAGGGATCCTTGTAAGGTCGTTTGGATGTGAGCGCATCAAAGGTGTCGGCAATGGCAACGATCCTGGCGGAATCTGGTATATTTTTCCCCACCTTCCCACCCGGGTACCCTTTGCCATTAAATTTTTCATGGTGGCGAAGTGCAATCCGGCGGGCCATCTTCAGGATTCCGGACTTGGACCGGGACAGCAGTCGGGCGCCAATGGTGGTGTGAGTTTTAATAACATCGAACTCTTCTTTTGTCAGGCGGCCGGGTTTGAGCATAATTTTATCCGGGATGCCTATTTTTCCCACATCATGCATGGGGGCGGCATAACTGATAACTTCAATCCTTCGTTGAGACCATCCCAGTTTTTCGGCCATCAGCCGGCAGTATTCACCGATTCTAACGATATGGTCCCCGGTATCTTCATCCTTGAATTCAGACGCCATCACCAGGCGGTGGATGGAATCAATGTAAGCTTCTTTGAGATCTGCATGGGATTTTTCAGCCGCCTGTTTCAGATACCGCTCCCGCAGTACCCGTTTAACCCGTAGAATCAGCTCCTGGATGGCAAACGGTTTTTCAACAAAATCACTGGCACCGATATTGATGATCTCATGATAATGGTAGCTTTTTACTTTGCCGGTCATGACGATAATGTCTGAAGAGTAATTTTCGACAATCTTTTTTGACAATTCGATGCCGTCCATTCCCGGCATGTCGATATCCGATATCACCACATCAAAGGATTCCTGGGCCATCGCAGCCAGGGCCTGCTCACCGTTCTCCGTCACCCGGCAACCATACCCGGCCCTTTTCATGGCTTTTTCAAATAAGAAACGAATATTCTCCTCATCATCCACAACAAGAATATTAGCGGTCTGTTTTGTCTTTTCTGCTGGCTGTTGCATCTGTTTTCCTGAAGAAACGAATTTATCTGTCGAATTGTTGTATTTGTCCTTAAATTCTCGTAAATTCACTCTTTAAAGTCAAGAAAAATTAATCAGCAGAAAATTTTCCATCCTTTTGGATGGTGACAGGAACCTTCATCCGGATTAAAAAAGGGTATGAGACCTAACTCAAAAAGCATTGGCACAGCTAACCCCTTAAAGGAGTTCACCCATGGGACAGACCCTGGATAAAATAAACCGGACTTTTGAATTTTTGCCGGACAAACTGCGGGAGAAGCGAAAATGGATTATTTTCGGATTCATCCTTTTAACCGCTGTCATCGGTGTGGGCATGAAAAACGTGGTGATTGACGAATCATTAGCAGCCTATTTTCATAAAGACGATCCGGTAAAGAAGGCGTATGACAGGTTTCGTACTGTTTTCGGCGGTGACGAGTATGTCTATATCGTATACCGGGCAAAGGATAACGATATCTTTTCTAAAAAGTCGGTAACCGCTTTACAGAAGCTTCACAGGGCTCTTGCCAACTACCGCCTGAATCTTAAACCCGGCGAGCCCTCTGCCCTGGACCACATCGATGAGGTCAAAAGCCTGATCAATGTCAAATACATGGAAGGCAGACAAAACACATTATACTCCAAAAACTTTATAGGCGATGCTGTTCCCCAAACCAGAGCCCAGTCGGATCTATTAAGAAAAAAAGCACTGGAGCACCCGGATTTCCCTTTAATGTATCTGGCCCGAAACAGTCAATACGGCGGCATCATGATCCGGACCGACTTTAATGCCGAAACCCCTGAACTTTCAAAGGCCCTGTCCGATGATGGGTCCCTGTTTGATGATGACGATTTCGGGGATGATATCGGCCAGACAATGGCAACAGATGCCGGGATCGACATCACGGCAGATATCCAGACAACCGACATCCGGGAATATCCCAGATTTATGAAGGCCCTGGAGGACATCCTTGCAACACCGGCATATCAGGACGTGTTTGAATTTCACATGGTGGGCAATCCTGTCCTGATGAACTTTTTCACTGAAGCCGTGATCCAGGACATGGGACGGCTGATGTCCCTTGTGCTGCTTTTGATCACCGTCATGCTCTGGCTTCTGTTCAGATCCCTGTCTGCCGTGTTGTGGCCCATTTTAATCGTCTCTGTCACCATTGTCTGGGTTTTGGGTATTATCGGCTGGATCGGGATACCCATGTCTGCCATGATTCAGGTTGTTATTTTCCTGGCACTGTCTGTGGGCATTGCCGACTCTGTCCACATTCTATCCGGATATCTGTTTTTCAGAAACCAGGGTCTTGAACATCAGGCGTCACTTGGTGCCGTCATGAAAAAATCGGGACTTGCCTGCCTTCTCACCAGTGTTACCACCGCCATTGGTCTGTTGTCCCTGGTATTTGTTCCTTTAAAACCGATCAGCTCATTCGGTATTTTTGCTGCGGTGGCCGTGCTGCTTGCCTTTGTCTTTACCGTCACCCTGCTGCCGATGATGCTGGACCTGTGGAGTCCTGTTTCCAAAAAGAAATCATTTAAGAAGGATCATCTGGTATTAACGGCCTTAAAAAAGGTTGAATCGGTGGGATTTAACCATTACCGGTTAATGATCCTGATTTTTGCAGGATTTGCCGTTTTCCTTCTCTTCGGTCTGGCACAGCTTAAAGTGGATTCCAATTTTGTGGAGATCATCAAAAAGGGGCTTCCGTTAAGGGACGCCTACACCCTTGTGGACAAGCAGATGGGCGGCACCGGCAACATGGAGGTGATGGTCGATTTTAAAAAGGCGGATGCCTTAAAAGACCCGCAGGTTCTTTTTGCAGTCCAGGATCTGCAAACCTTTATGGAGGAAAACAAAACAACAAAGGTGGTAAAAACCATGTCCCTGGTCAATGTGGTCAAAGAATCATACAAAGTTCTCAACGATGATGATCCTGACTTTTATGCCGTCCCAGATGATCCGGCTCTACTCAAGCAGGTGCTTTTCCTTTTTGAAAACGCCAACCCCAAAGACCGGACACGGCTGGTGACTGATGACTATTCAAAAGCCAGGATCGGGCTAAACTCCATTAATGTAGGGTCTATTGAGGCTTTAGATATCATGGATGACATCCAGACGTTTATCGATGACCGGTTTAAACCATTAAAACAGACATACCCGGATCTTGACGTAACTTTGACCGGCAACATGGCGCTTCTGGCTATCATGCTCGACTACCTGGCCTGGGCCCAGATCAAAAGCTTCGGCATTGCTCTTGTGGTAATTTCCATAATCCTGTTCCTGGTCTTAGGATCGTCCAAGGCAGGGCTTGTGGCCCTGGCCCCCAACCTGTTTCCCATATTGACCAGTTTCGGCCTGATGGGGCTTTTCAAGATACCCCTGGATGCCGACACCCTGATCGTAGCCCCCATTATCATCGGCCTGGCTGTCGACGATACCATTCATTTTCTAACCCACTTTCGAATCAGCATGGCCAAAACCAGGAATATAGCATCGGCCGTGACAGAGTCCATCCGGGAATCGGGCCAGGCCATCACATTCACATCATTGATCCTGTCCAGCGGATTTCTGGTCTTTATCCTCTCCTTTCACAACGGGCTCAGCCGGTTTGGTATCTTTGCCGCCATTGCCATAATGACAGCGCTGATATGCGACATCTTTTTGCTGCCTGCGCTCTGCCGCGTGTGCAACGTCAACTTTAACCGAAAAATTACGAGGTAATCTTTTATGAAACAGATATGGGTGACTGCCCTTTTCATTTTTGTGTTAGCCGGTACCGCCACAGCACAGGACGCCCGGCAGCTGGTGCAGCTGGTACTGGACCGTAACGATGGAACCACTGAAATTGCGCGGGTGGTACTGACCACCTGTGCCATCACAAAACAGAACAAAAAAATCGTGTGCAAATCATCACCAAGAATCAAGGTCATGGACATGGTCAGAAAAGATTACGGTCCAAAAGAAAAAGACCATAAAACCGTGACCATCATCCAGAAACCTGCCGGAAAAAAGGGGATCGGTTTTTTGCAGTATGACTATGAACAAAAGGACAAAGACACGGACCAGTGGCTCTATTTTTCCTCTCTGGGCAAGGTCAAACGCATTGTGTCCGGCAGTGATAATGAACCCAAAACCGGCAGTTTTTTCGGATCTGAACTGACTTATGAGGATATGGAAAAGCGCCATATTGAAGATTATACCTATACCCTTCTGGGAAATGAAACCTATGCGGGCCGTACCTGCGCCGTTGTGGAATCCGTCCCCACCAAAACGCGGGCACCCAAAAGCAATTATTCCAAGTCCCGGGACTGGATCGATATTGAACGCCACATGATTTTAAAATCCATCCTGTTCAACCGCCAGGGGAAAAAGGCAAAACGGATCTATTTTAAAAATATTGAACAGATCAACGGCATTTTTGTACCCATGAAAATCATTGTTATCAACCTGCTTGATGCAAGGATGTCAGTGATGGCCTATGAAAAAATCGCCCTGAACCGGGATGTTTCAGATGATTTTTTAACACAGCGGACATTGATAGACGGTGCGTTCCGCGAAAGCCTTTTAAAAGAATACCAGGGTGCCTATTAACGATGTCAGGATATAACCATTGATAATGAAACCCGAATACTTATTAAAATACCAACCACAATACCGACGCATCCTTATCCTCGGGCTCTGGCTGTTCATGGCGTTTATGTCCATTTGTGGTCAGGTTCTGGCCCAGAGTGATTTTGACAATGATGATGATCCCCTGTTTGAAGAAGAAGAAGAGATCCAGGTTGTCACCCCGATGCCTGCGCCTGAAGACAGGACCGGTGCCTGGAATAATTTTTTGCAGGATAGCACCATTACCGTGGGCTATCGGTTTTCCCACGGGACTGATGAACCTGAAAAGATCATTGACCATCATTTTTTCACCCGGCTTGAATACGGCAGTCTGGTTTATGACAACCTCTATTTCAAGCTGGATGCAAAAACCACTCTTTATCCGAAGAATGACCAGTTGGCCAGGGCAAAAGACAGAGATGTTTTTTTGGACGGCACTGTTCGCGAACTTTACATTCAGCCCGGATTTGACAAGGTCACCATAACCCTTGGCAAACAGATCCGTGTCTGGGGAAAGGCCGATGCCAGTGCCATCACCGATGTTCTCTCCCCCCGTGATTATTCACAGTTCATCTTTGTGGAGCTGGAAGACGCCAGGTTCGGCCAGTGGATGGCCTCTGTTGATATTTACTCGGATGTTTTCAATACCTTTGTCTTTGTCAGCCCCTATCCTGGAAAGGACAAAGAGGGCGATGACAACTCCCGCTATCACCGGCCCCTGCCCGGCCAGGATAATTTTTATATTCAAAAGGACAACCTTGAGTTCGGGGATATGGAATTCGGGGCTAAGCTGGACAAGAGTATCGCCAAAACAGACGTAAGCCTTATGGCCGGCCGCTTTTTTGCCAATGCCCCTGTCTTTCACCACACCGGCGCCTTTAACAACACAAAGCCAGTGCTGGAAAAAACCTGGCCCGATTATCTCATGACCGGCGCGGCCGCCGCCCATACCTGGAAACGCTGGCTGTTCAAACTGGAGCTGGCATACAAAAACGATTTCCCCCTCCAGGGTATCAGCGCGCAGTCCATTTATGTCACCCATAAAAAGGATCTGATCGACGCTGCGATTGCGCTTGAGTACGATGCCAACAGCCGGTACAGGATCAGCCTGGAGCTGTCCAACCGGTATACTCTGCACGGCACAAGCGGCCTTATCCCCGGCACGGATGAAAACAGTTCAGCTTTGTACACCACCTTTTTCAAGGACTTTTTTAACCAGACCCTGGATTTTGAATATGTCTTTTATCATCATATCCAGGAGCAGAACCAGTTCCACCAGATAAAACTGACCTATGATTTAACGGACACTATCCAGCTTAAGGCGGACTATACGATCTTTAATGCAAAGGATGCGAACAGCGCAATGTATTCCTACAAAAATGAAGACCGGATCGGATTTGAAATCCGTTATTTTTTTTAAACATTATACTGGTATCATTCATTCTGAGAATCGTGTCTTCGCAGCCAAGTAGTGTAACACACTTTAAAAGACTCATTTCACAAGGTCCACCGATAATTTAAGCAACCAATAGTATAATCCCTTATTTTCACACTTCAAAAATCATGTCTGTTCACCTGATGACATAAAATTTTAAAAAAAGTACAAAAAACATGCATTTTTCTCCATTTTTAAGGGTTTTCCCCGATTGTTTTTTGCAAAACCATGTAGTATGAATTTCATTGATTCTGATATTGTACCACGATTGATCTTCTTTAAACTTTTGATTTTCAGACAGATCAAAAAAGAAGATCACATTCAAAAACGTCAGAACTTATCGAAAATGGATGCTGAACCTGACCAGGCAAAAAGGAGTTGTTTATGGACAAGAATAAATTGATGAACTATTTGATGGCAATCCTGTTTTTAGTGCCAATGTTTTTATTCCATGGATGCAAGACATCGGCAAAGCATCCCTCTTTAGTGGAGGCGGACCTGCCGAAGATGGTCCGGTTGAAAGAGCTTTTTTTCGATGTAAAACCTGAAACAAGCTTCAAAGTTTCCCCGGATGGGAAAAAAATAGCCTGGCTCGGCGAAAAGAAAAGAAGAACAGTTATCTATTTTAAGACCATTGGTAAAAATGATATCAAATCTTTAAGCCATAATTTTATAAAAGGCACCATCCATTTCAGAACTTTTTACTGGGCACAGGACAGCCGGCACATCATGTATCCCATGTGGGAAGAATTTGTTGATCAGCACCACATTTATGTGGCCGACACCCTCAACCATACCAAGATGGCCCGAAATCTAACCCCTGACAAAGGCCATTCCTATAAGCTTCACCAGATCCTGAGAAACGATCCCGAGCATATCATTCTTCAAAGATACGGAAGTGCAGAAACGATCATCAAAACGTCCACGGTTGATCTGGTAAAGCTGAACATTTTGACAGCCCGGAAAAAAGAGTCAGAAAAAAAGGTTAGCGACTTGTCTTCACCGGGAAACAATTTGGAATTTGTTCCGGCCATCACCCGGGTGATGGCCAAAAATCCCGGGAATGTCTACTCATGGATAACAGATAGAAAAGGGGATCTTGCAGGGCGGATTGTACTCAAAGACGTCACACAAAGGACCCTGGAAATAAAAACCCCGGGCACAAAAAGCTGGAGACCCATCCTGAACTGGACCATAGATGACACGGTTAAATTCGTCAGCTTTTCTCAAGATTACAAATCAATATATCTACGGTCCAATGTGGGGATGGATCGCATCAGCCTTGTAAAATTGGACATGGCGTCACAAAAGCAGACCTTAATTACTGATAACCCAACGGCGGATATTCAAAAAGTTTTGTTCAGGACTGTTTCAGGTGAACCCATAGCAGCGTTAGCCTATCCTGACTATCAAAAGATCCATCTTTTGGATCCGAATTACGCTGATATCTTTTCAGCCTTTGACAACAATGAAAAACAATCCATCTTTATTGCCAGTGCTGATAACCAGGAAAAATGGTTCACCCTGAATATTGTAACAAGCCAAAACATCAAAAGATTTCTGTATCATCGTGACACAAAGGAAAAGACACTTCTGGCCACCCGGTTTCCATTAGAATATACAAAGCGGCTTTCCGTCATGAAACCCATATCATACGAAAGCCGGGACGGGACGTTGATTAACGGATACCTGACCATACCCGCCGGCACCAGTGGCAAGCATCTGCCCATGGTGTTAATGGTTCACGGCGGCCCATGGAGCCGGGATTACTGGGGGTTGAACCGGACAGTGCAATTGCTGGCAAATCGCGGTTATGTGGTATTGCAGGTGAATTTCAGAGGGTCATCCGGATATGGCCGGGCATTTATGACGGCGGCCAAAGGTGAATTTGCCGGGAAAATGCATACAGATCTTATTGATGGTGTAAGCTTTGTGGTTGACCAGGGAATCGCCGACCCCGCTAAAACTGCTATTTACGGGTATAGCTACGGCGGATATGCCTCACTTACGGGACTTGCCTTTACGCCGGATGTCTTTGCCTGCGGCGTTGATGTGAACGGTATTGCCAACCTTGAAACATTTTTGAAATCCAAAGATGTTAAAAATGATGATTTTAAAATCTGGTACAAATGGCGAACCTATGTGGGAGATCCCGAAAATCCGGGAGACCTGAAAGCAATGAAAGAAAAATCCCCTTTTCACCACATAAATCAAATTACAAAACCCCTGCTGATTGTCCAGGGGGCAAAGGACAAGCGCGTACCCCGAAGCGAGGCCGACGCCATGGTAAAGGCATTAAAACAGCAGGGCAAACAGGTTGATTACATTCTCTTTCCCAATGAGTCTCACTATATCCGGTGGTGGAACAACAGCTTCAAAATGTATAACAATATTGAAATATTTCTGGCCCAGCATCTGGGCGGACGAAAAATCCATTCGGATTCCATTCGATGATACTTTTTAACTATGATCTCCCTGGAGAGATAACACACTGCGTCACAGGTTTTTTAAAATCAGGTTCCTGCATAGCTGACGGGAGCCTGTATTCCCTTATATTTTCAGAGGTGTTTTAAAAAGGAGTTCAAATTATGAAAAAATGTATCTTAATGTTTATTGTTCTTTGCAGTGCCCTGACCGTATTGGCCGGATGCAACAAAAAAAAGGCCTATGTAATTGATGACAAACTAATGCAGGAAGACCATATTTTCGTGACTTCGCAAGAACCTCGTTTTCAACTGGATATCTCAGATGAGCTTTGTTATTTGAACTCCCAGGATCACAGCAAAAACGATGTAGCTTTAAAAGTGGACAAAAAACAGTATCGTTTTGTCAGTAAAAATTCAGATTATTTTATCGTTATTGAAATGACCACGATGGATATCGGAGAGTGGGGGGTAAATTATCCCTGGGAAACCACTCTTGAAAAAGAGACTCACGGGTCAAAAACATTTCCTTGCGGCATTGGTACAATCCCCAAAGATGGCCATGCAAAGTCGACTTACAAAGCCTGGATGTACGTTCCCGGAGGGATCGGTTTCAGCGGCTCCACAAGAGTCATAGTCTATTATGTTGAAAAAGGGGATCATCAAGATGATTCGGTAGCTTTTTCAGCCCGGGCAAATACCCGTACCAATTTCAAAATGCAATAGTCCGGACATTATGCAATCTTGGTGTTCGGGTAGATCACGCTAAAAAGATCAACCCAGCCCTGTGATCTCCAGTTATAAAGCGTTACTGAATATGGGCAATCAGGCTGGATGTCCTGACTTTAACCGACTTTCCCTTAACCTTGACAATGGGCATGACCTCAAATTCAAAGGTGTCAGAAAGCTTTGCTGCAATGGTTTCGCTCACCAGGATGTCTGTTTCAAATTTTTTGGTCAGCCCCTGGATTCGCGATGCCAGATTAACGGTATCACCGATCAGCGAATAGGCGGATCGGTCTGAGCTGCCGATATTGGCGGCCAATACCGTACCCGTGTGGATACCGATCCCGTGATGCAGGGCGGTATAGCCTTGCCTGGCATGGATTTCATTGAGTTGACCGAGCCGATGCCGCATGGCCAGGGCTGCATTCAGTGCGGCCCTGGTATGATCCGGCGTATACACAGGCGCCCCGAAAACCGCCTCAATTTCATCGCCGATAAACTGAAGCACCAGTCCTCCGTGTCCTTCAATCACCTGGGACATGGCGGTGAGATAATCATTGAGCAGGTGAATTAATTCTTTGGGCGGGGTCTTTTCAACCAGGGGGGTAAAACCTCTTAAATCGGCAAACAGAATCGTGGCCTCTTTGAGCTCACCGTCAAGAGGGATCTCCCCTTTCAGGATTTCATCCCGGATCCGGGTATCTACATACCGCCCAAAGGTGTCTTTGATCAACTCTCTTTCTTTTAACCCCTCGGCCATGGCATTTAGCGTCTCTCCGGAAAACCCGATCTCATCGGTGGTGTAAATAGTGGCCCGGGCATCAAAATCACCTTTTTTTATCTGCCCCATGGTCTGAATGATTTGTGCCACCGGTCTTTTAAGGTTGTGCCCTACCAGCAGTGCGATCAACACGGACATAATCATGAATAAAATACTTTCAGCGGCAACCGCCTGCTGAATCTTATCCGCCAGTATGGCCTGCGGTATTTCGCCACGGATCTGCATCTGCTGGAATTGATAGATGGTCACATGGATAAAGGCCAGGGGAACAAGTGAAACAGTACAAACCAATGCAGCCAGCCGAACCTGCAGTCCAATGGATTTAGCACCTTTAACCTTTGACAGGTCGCCTTGAGGGAAAAAAAGCGGCACAAGATGGTGCTGGGATGCATGTTCAGCCCAGAAAAATGCCGCCATGGCAGCGATCAGGCCGGTAGCGATACCGGTGCTTAATCCGCCGTGCAATCCCATACCGGCGTAAACAAAAGATCCAAACCCCCAGATAAAGGTATCCATCACTACCACCATATAGGGTTCATTAAGCAGGCGTTTTTGTGCTGTCTCAAGCAGTTCCTGCGGGGGTGTTTTCTGTGTTGTAATGAGTTTAACACATTTTCGGATGGGTCTTTCATACCAGAGGGTTCCCACAAGAATCACCACCGTACAGATAATACCGTAACTGGCATCCATCTGGGTCAGTATTGCAGTCACCCCTTCACTGACGTCAAAATTGCGATTAATAAAAAAGACATCGGCAATAAAATCAGCCGCAAGATTAACGGCCATATTGCCCAGCAGCATTCCGTTGATTATAAAAAAATAGCGAATTGAACCCGGCTTTAGTGGTTTGCTTTTCATGGAATATATACTGGACATGGTTTTTTATTTTGTAAAGATGAAAAATTATGATCCCGATAGAAACGGTTGCCCCGATCTTGACACATACCCTACCGGGGTATAGTATATAAGGAATGATTATCAAATGAGGAAAATTTATGCATCCTTTATACAAAGACCAGCTGCCCGGACTCAACAGAATTGAAGGACAGATTAAGGGTATTAAAAAAATGATCGAAAACCGCCGCTACTGCGTAGACATTTTAACCCAGCTTAAGGCAGTGAAAGCCGCTGTCCATAAAGTGGAACAGGAGGTGCTGAAAACCCATATGCAGCATTGCCTGATGCATGCCGTGGAATCAAAAAATGATGAGGACGTGAAAGAAAAAATAGACGAGCTGATGCAGCTGCTGAACAAACGGATATAACGCGTTTACACAAAGAAAACCGCTTCGGCATTGGTGCTATACCCCCCAGGTATTTCCACAAATTTTGCAATCCCGGAGCGAACGGAGCGACGATGAATATTGAAACAAAAACAGTGAATATTGACGGAATGACATGCAGTGCGTGCGTTAGAACGGTAGAGGATGCCGTTAAGGGAGAGCCGGGCGTCAAAAAAGCATCTGTCAATTTTGCCACTGAAAAACTGCAGGTAACCTATGATAACGACACAACAACAATAGACACCCTTATCGATATCGTTAATAAAAAGGGATACAATGCCAGGTTACCCCAACAAGGGCTGACAAAAACATTTTCCGTTGAGGGAATGACCTGCGCCTCCTGTGTTAAAAGAGTGGAAGACACCATCAAGGCTCTGGACGGGGTGCAAGGGGCCACAGTCAACCTGGCCACTGAAAAGGCGAGGATAACCTTTTCCCCGCAAGCTGTAAAAGAAGCCGGCATTATCCATGCCGTGGCAAAAGCCGGGTACACGCTGTTAAAAACCGGTGATGATTCCCAGGTGGATCTTGATGAGGAAAAGAAATTAAAAAGCTTAAAAAAACAATACACACAATTGATTGTCTCCCTTGTATTTGCGGTTCCTCTGGTGCTTCTTGCCATGCTTGAAATGGTGGGGATTTCCCTGCCCGCTTTTATCAGTCCCATGCACAGTCCGGCAACCTTTGCTGTGGCGCAACTCTTGCTCACACTGCCCATTGTCATTGCCGGTTTTCATTTTTACACCAATGGATTTCCCACCCTTTTTAACGGGCATCCCAACATGGACTCCCTTATCGCCATTGGTACGACATCTGCCATTGGATACAGTGCCTGGAACACAGGTCAGATATTACTGGGAAACACCGAACTTGTGATGAACCTGTACTATGAAACCGCAGGGGTCATCATTGCCCTGATCAAGGTGGGCAAGTATATGGAGGCTGTCAGCAAAGGCCGGACATCCGGCGCTATCAAAGAGCTGATGGGGCTTGCGCCCAAAACCGCCATGATCATTAAAGACGGTAAAGAAGAAATTATCCCCATAGAAGAGGTTGTGGCAGGAGATGAACTCATTGTTAAACCGGGCGAGAAAATTGCCGTGGACGGCATCGTTCTTGACGGCCGCACATCGGTGGACGAATCCATGCTGACCGGGGAGAGCATACCGGTGGACAAAACCGTCGGGGATACCGTTACCGGTGCCAGCATCAACCAGAACGGCACCATCCGCTTTCGGGCGGAAAGAGTCGGCATGCAGACTGCCCTGGCACAGATCATCAAGCTGGTTGAAGAGGCCCAGGGGAGCAAGGCACCCATTGCACGAATGGCAGATATCATCTCAGGCTATTTTGTCCCGGTGGTCATCGGTCTTGCCGTTATTTCCGGAGGTGCCTGGTTTTTAACAGGGGCACCGCCAACCTTTGCCCTTAAAATATTCATCGCGGTCCTGGTCATTGCCTGTCCCTGTGCCCTGGGGCTTGCCACCCCCACGGCCATCATGGTGGGGACCGGTCGCGGCGCCACACTGGGTGTTTTGATCAAAGGGGGCGAACCCCTGGAGATCGCCAGCCATATCAGCACGGTCGTGTTTGATAAAACAGGGACGATCACCGAGGGCAGGCCCGCGGTCACCGATATCCTGGCATTTAATGAGTTCACCCAAAATGATGTGCTGCAGCTTTGCGCTTCTGCTGAAAAGGGGTCGGAACACTCCCTTGGGGCCGCTATTGTGGAGGAGAACCAGACCCGTGGCCTGGCCTTTCTGGATTCACAAAATTTTGAGGCCATACCCGGAAGGGGTATCACAGCAGACATTGACGGGAAAGCCCTGATGTTTGGAAATGTCGAATACATGCTGGAAAACAATATTCTGCAAAAAGATATTCCCCAGGCAGACCAGCTTTCAAGGGAAGGCAAAACCGCCATGTATCTGTCCATCGACGGGGTGCTTGCCGGTATCATCGCGGTTGCGGACGTGGTAAAACCCGACTCTGCCCTTGCCATTGCAAAATTGCAGAAAATGGGCATTAAAACAGTGATGCTGACCGGCGATAACAAACTGACGGCCCGGGCCATTGCAAAACAGGTGAATATCGATGAAGTGGTGGCCCAGGTAATGCCCGGAGACAAGGCTGCCCAGATCAAAGCACTCCAGGAAAACGGAGACCGGGTATCCATGGTGGGGGACGGCATCAATGATGCACCGGCACTTGCCCAGTCAGATCTTGGGATTGCCATTGGATCAGGCACCGATGTTGCCATGGAATCGGCCGGCATCGTGTTAATGCAGAACTCTTTAACAGGAGTGGTTACTGCCATAGAATTGAGCCGGGCCACCTTACGAAACATCAAACAGAATCTTTTCTGGGCATTTGCCTATAACACGGCGGGTATCCCGCTGGCCGCAGGCCTGTTCTTTGTTTTTGGCGGACCGACCTTAAATCCCATGTTCGCCGCAGGGGCCATGGCGCTAAGCTCTGTGTCGGTTGTCACCAATGCCTTAAGACTTAAAAATTTCAAACCGACCGATGCGGCACTGCCCAAAGGTCAAACCAATACTATCACCAAAGAGGAGAAAAAAATGAAGACAACCATCTCAATAGACGGCATGAGCTGCATGCACTGTGCTAAAAACGTAACAGACAAGCTCAATGGTGTTGAAGGCATTTTGTCAACCATTGTAAATCTTGAAGAAAAAAAGGCTGTTGTTGAATCTGCCGGCCCGGTGGATGAAAATCTTGTAACCCAGACCATTACCGATGCCGGTTACACGGTGACAGGAATTGCGGCGCCGTAATAACCGTTCAAAGACGGCAGCCGGATTCTAAATACAGAACCCGGCTGTCGAAATTTCTCTGAAAATTTTTTCCAACTTTATTTTTTTATTGATTTAAATCAATTACTTTACCGGCTTAAAAGGATATTTTTATTTTAAATAGAACAACTATTTTGAATATATAAATATAAACAACAGGAGAAACCATATCATGATGGTTGATAAAAAATCCTTTGAAATAAAAAAGACTTTTGGGCTTGGCGTTTTAATGAAATTGACCAAAAAGAGTATTCCGGATATTGAAATCGCCACACAGGGTGACCGCTTCATTTCCAATGTAAGCCCCGCCCGTCTGAAAGAGGCTGTTGAACAGACCCTTAAATCACACAATATCCGGGTAAAGATCTAACCCGGACATTTCATGAGCTGATGGCTGTTTTTATTCATTGTTAAATAATTATACGGCTATATTCTACTGTTAGGTGATTTTTCAGAGGATCAAACACCCTTCGGACGAAGCGGGTTCACCTCATCTGTGTCGTTGCAGCCCCCCCCTTGCGGTAAAGAACTACAGCTTCACGACCTGCGCCTAACAGCGAAGGCAAACTCACTTCGTGAAATGTCCAGGACAACCCCAATACCTGATAGATCACCCTTAGCTTTATCTGTTGAGTGTTGCCCTCCAAAGCTAAGCTGTTACGAATATATCAAAACTGAATCCCACTCTAAAAAGATATTGATATAACTACAAAAATACATTACTCTTTCTTGTATCTCTTCTTATTAACTATTTGCCATCAATCGATCAAATCAAGTGAAAGTTAAGATGCCATTTAAACCCACATATGAAGAACTTTTACAAGAGAATCGAGCCCTGAAAAAAATCGTGAGCAAAAACGATTTCATGGAGCAGGTATTCCAATCGCTGGAAAATTCAGTGATAATTTTAGATCCTGACCAGAACATTCTCTCTGTAAATTATGCCACTGAAAAAGCAACCGGATTATCAAGAGACGAAATCGTGGGTCAAAAATGTCACCAGATTTTCCACAATACCGATTCATCCCCCGATATCTGCCCTATGAACAGTATGTTGAATTCGGGGAAAATTGAAACCCGGGAGGTGGAGGTTCAAACGCTTGACAAAACATTTCTTGTCTCCTGCTCTCCGGTTTTTGATGAGAATTCTAATCTTGTTCGAATCATACACATCGGTACTGATATCACAAAACAAAAGTCCAATGAAAAGCGATTTAAAGCGATAACCGACTCCGCACTGGACTCGGTTTTCTGCAAAGATACAGACAGAAAATATACATTCGTGAATCCCGCCATGACAAAATTGCTGGACTGCAAAGAGGAGGATCTAATAGGGAAAACGCCTGAACAGATTTTCGACCAGGAGTCCGCCAGCACTATTTTTGAAGTGGATCAGCGCAGTTTGAATGGAGAAAATGTCAGTGAAATAAGATCATTGAACATTGGGAACAAACAATATACGTTTCACACGGTTCAGGTGCCGTTGTATGATTCCTACGGCAAAACAACCGGAATCAGCGGCATTGTAAGAGATATTACCAAACTAACGGAAGCAGAAGCAAAGTTGATCGCTGCCGAATCAATTATAAAAAGCACGACCGCCATTTCACCCAGCATTATCGGCAAAGCAAATCTGGACACCGGTTATTTTATTGAGGTCAGCCCCAATATAGAAAAAATCCTCGGTTTCTGTGTTGATGAGTTTTTATCCAAACCAATTATGGAATTAATCCATCCTGATGACAGGCAGAATACCATTGATGAGGTGGCTAAGCAGATAAAGGGGAAAACAGTATCGTTTTTTGAAAATCGTTACCTCTGTAAAAACGGATCCTATAAATGGATGGCCTGGCAGGGCACACCGGCTGATCAAAACGGCATTGTACTGGCCATGGGATCGGATATTGATGAAAAAAAGCATGCGCAAAATGCTCTGATCGAAAGTGAGAAACGATTCCAGTATGCAATGGAGGCCACCAATGACGGTTTATATGACTGGAATTTAATCACCAATGAAATCTACTATTCACCGGGATGGAAACGAATGCTTGGATATGGGGATGACGAGCTGCCGAATGATTTCTCAATCTGGGAAAAACTGACAGATCCCGAAGATGTTAAGCGATCGTGGAAAATGCAGAACGAATTGATAAACAGGCAACGCGACCGGTTTGAATTAGAATTTAAAATGCGGCACAAAGACGGACACTGGGTGGACATTCTCAGCCGGGCAAAAGCAATATTTAATGATGACAATGAAGCGGTCAGAATCATTGGAACCCATGTGGACATATCGGAAATCAAAAATCTGCAGCGCCGGTTATTTCAATCTCAAAAGCTTGAATCTATTGGTAACCTGGCGGGTGGCATTGCTCATGAATTTAATAATATTCTCAGTATCATTATGGGAAATAACGAAATATTGATGTCTGATTTACCCGCTGCCAGTCTACCCAGAGAAAGTGCCGAAGAGATCCGTATTGCAAGTCTGCGGGCCCGCGATGTTGTCAAGCAGCTGTTAACTTTCAGCCGGCAGGATACTGCCTCTAAAAAACTGAACAGCATCAAATCAATCGTGGAGGAATCAATAAAGCTCATCCGCTCATCCATTCCGGCAAATATCGAAATTCAACAGAAAATTGGCAGTACGGTATCTAATATTTTGGGCAATGCCACTCAGATTAATCAAGTCCTCATAAATCTTTGCAACAATGCCGCCGATGCGATGATCGAAGATGGCGGTGTCCTGAATATCAAACTCAGTGATGGAATAAATCAAAGAATAGACACGTCAGGGTCCGCGCACTTGGAACAAAATTGTGTAACGCTGGAAATCAGCGATACCGGAACGGGTATTGATAAAAATATTCTGGATAAAATATTTGAACCCTATTTTACCACAAAAAATATTGGCAAAGGCACCGGTATCGGTCTGGCGGTTGTCCACGGGATCATCGAGGAGCACAACGGGTCGATCACAGTAGAAAGCGCCGTGGATGAAGGCACTATCTTCACCATCGTCTTCCCAGCCGAACAGGGTGAAATAAAAGAAGAAGCCAGTGAACTGTCAAAGCTGCCAAAAGGCAGTGAAAGAATACTTTTTGTTGATGATGAACCTGCTATTGCAAAACTCGGCAGTCAAAAACTCAAAATTTTAGGCTACCATGATTCGACTTTTACGGATCCTTTAGAGGCGTTGGATTCATTTGAATCAAACCCTGAAAAATTTGATCTTGTAATTACAGATATGGCCATGCCCAAAATGACCGGAGACAAATTGATAAAAAAAATCCGGCAGATCCGCCCTGACATCCCGACCATTATCTCCCGTTCGACAGTTGTGGGATCATTTTTGGCAAATTTCGTTAAAATCTG
>CAZLTD010000029.1:0-50702 GCA_964562385.1 uncultured Desulfobacula sp. | reverse complement strand
CATCCGGGAAGATGTATCATCTTTGTCCCATCTGTTAACCTCACAATCCCCGGCAAAGGTCGGAGATGCCCGGAAAGCACAGTTACTTAAACATTTAAAACGGATCCGGTCTACCTTTTTGGGATTATCCGGGCTGGATTAAGCCCTCACGGGCTTTTACAAACTTAGGATCGGCTCCAATATATACTGATCTTTTGTTTTCAACAATATCCAGCCTTTTAAGGTTTTTTAAAAAACAATTTAGATCAAGTTATTTTATAACGATTCCTTACGTCAAACTTCAGGCCTTGTTTCCGCTTTTGCCTTGAAAGTTTATATTCCGGTGCCATATTTAACTTGTGGACAACCCTATGGCAAATCGCAGGAACAGGTTCTGATATACGGATATGGTTTTCTATCACTCAAAATTTAAAATCCGTTGGGTGACAACCAATTTGCCTTGGGGTGATTCTTTTCTTATATGATTTTTTTTAGGAACATTTTTTTGGGAATCACTATAATCCAACAATACTCGGAGGCCCATTATGAAACCGGACGTAAAAAACATACTCTATGCCACAGACCTGTCTGATAATGCCAGGTATGCGTTCAGCTATGCCGCAGATCTGGCCCAGAGATACAAGGCAAAAATAACGATCCTGTATGTGATGGAAAACATGAACCATATGGTGGAATCACAGGTTAAAGAGATGCTGGGAAAAGAGCAATGGGAGAAAATAAAATCAGAAAAGCTTGATTATCTGACCCAGAAGATCAAATCCAGAATTCATCATTTCTGCAGTGACATGAATACTCACTTTGATGCCTGCCACCTGCTGGTGGACAACATCATTATTGAAAAGGGTTCCCCTACGGACAAAATTCTTGATACTGCCATACAGAAAAATATGGATATGATCGTCATGGGAAGTCACGGCCACAACATGATTCAAGCAGCGCTCATCGGCGGAACTGCAAACAAGGTGGTTAAAAACAGCAAAATTCCCGTGCTTGTTATCCGTTTACCGGAAACGTAATGTCACCGATTCGGTTCACGGAGTGCGAACCATATCAATATGGGGGATACCGTCTTCCAGATAACTGTTGGAGACCGGTTTGAATCCATAGGTTTCATAAAAATCTTTAAGGTAGACCTGGGCACCGATTTTAATTTGCTCACCCGGCCAGACCGTCTCCATGATGCCCAGTGCCGTTTTAATCATCCCATGACTAATGCCTTTGTCTCTGTGATCTGGTGCCACCACCACGCGTCCGATACTGACCTGCTCAAAGCTTAACCCCTTCGGCAATATCCTCAGGTAGGCAACAATGCGACCTTCCTGGTCTTTGCCCAAAAGATGCCGTGTCTCTTTGTGCCTGTCCTTTCCATCGATATCCGGATAGGGACAATTTTGCTCCACCACAAAAACATCCACCCGCAGTTTCAGCAATTCATACAATTCGTGTATATCAAGCTGGTCAAACTTTTTTACATGCCACTTCATGGCCACTATCCTTTCATTTTAGGCATCTGATCTCAAACATCTCGGCCCCCTGCAAAATATTCCGATTACGATAGGGCATCCCTTGTCCAAACACAAGATCTTAAATCCGGATCTTGAGTTAGGGCAAAAGATATTGGCCTTGACACTTCCATAGTTGCCCATGTATATAGGTAGCTATGGAAATCAATTTAATTCAACACTACCCGCTAACCATTAAAGCCCAGATAAAAAGGCAGATCCAGGCCATGATTGAGGATGGCCGCCTGGTTGAGGGGACCCCGCTGCTGTCGGCAAGAGAAATGGGGTTGTTTTTGAACATTAACCGAAACACCGTGGCAACCGCCTATAAGGAACTTGAAAACGAAGGTTTTTTAAACATTATCAAAGGTTCCGGCACCTATGCCGGATCACCCCCTGAAAAACAGGGGTATGCTCCGCTTAAGAACATTTTCAACCGGGCGTTCGACAGCGCCCGCCAGGCCGGTTTTTCAATT
Organism: uncultured Desulfobacula sp.; assembly: GCA_964562385.1. Taxonomy (GTDB): domain Bacteria; phylum Desulfobacterota; class Desulfobacteria; order Desulfobacterales; family Desulfobacteraceae; genus Desulfobacula. The sequence continues at coordinate 48,724 of CAZLTD010000029.1, read as the reverse complement.
GACCATATTGTTGATGCATTCACCACGGCACTTCTTGAAAACGCATTAACCTGCCAAGATATTAAGAAAGTGATCCTGGTGGACTGCAACTATGAAGTCTTGGAAACCCTGGACAAAAAAATTCAGGATCACTGCCCCATTGAATCCCACCTAACACTGATCCAGGACATCCAGGCGCTGCCCGGCAAATTTAAGAAACGGGCCCAGTCCCACGATCTTATTCTCTGCGGTATGAATCATTTGGCAGAACTCAACGCGGCTGTACCGGATCTTTGTGTTCAGACCATCGGGTTTCTCATCCGGACGGATTTCCATATCATGAATCAGATTCTACAGCTTCCCGCCGGTACCAGCGTCGGCTATTGCTGCATCTCACAAAAAAGCGCAAAAGCATTTTTCTCATCGACCCTATTTTCTTCCGGTACCCGCTTGAACAGGATACATGCAGGTATTGAAGACAAAAAGACCATTTTAAACATGCTTGCATCCTGTGACATAATTTTTGCCACAAATTATGTCCACGACATCCTGGTGGAAACATTTCCCGGATCCGAAAAAATACACAAGGTCGATCTTAGTATCGATCCGCAGAATCTTGAATATATCTATTCTGTATTAAGCAAGGAGACTTCCCGCCATGGACAACTATCTTAAATCACTGATCGACAAATATGACGACTGGATCGACAAAGATCTCATTGAGCACTCATCAAAAATCATCCCGATTGAGAAATCTATCGAAGGCCAAAAACATATTCTGCCACAGGTGCAGGTAGATAAGATATTACAGGACGCCGCCATGATCGTCCTTGCAGAATGCACCTGTCGCAAGCGCTATAAAAAATGCGACAAACCATTGGAGGTCTGCTTTATTTTCAACAAATCGGGTCAAAAATGGCTTGATAAAGGAAAGGGGGAAAAAATAGGCCTGACCAAAGCCCGGGAAGTGTTAAAGCAGGCAGACAAGGCCGGTCTCGTTCATATGACCCTGTACAAACCAGACCATGAGATTTTTGCATTGTGCAGCTGCTGTTCCTGCTGCTGCCATGACCTTCAACTGGTTATGTCCTGGGGAAAATCCTATATCACCGCCAAATCTGACTATATTGCTCAAGATAATGAAAGCTTATGCATTCAGTGCGGAGAGTGCAGCCATCGATGCCCGTTTGATGCCAGGACCTTTGATGACGGTGTTATGCACTACACTCAGGATGGCTGTTATGGCTGCGGCCTGTGCATTACCACCTGCCCCGAAAGAGCGATTTCATTGATTGAAAAAACCGGATGAACCCTCTATTTATCTTTCCCGATGCCGGGGTTTAATTTTGGACAGTCATTCAAAAGCCCTGCCGGATCCAGCCCCAGGCCATTATAGAGTTTTAGTACAATTTCTGGCAGGCAGTGATCGCCTTGTTTGAGATTGTTGTATGCCTGTTGCGAAATTCCCTGTTTTGCCAAAATTTTCAGCAGGACTGTCCTGTCTTCTTCAAGTTTAGAAACCAGGGTTACCGTGTTACCACAGATGTGGCATTCCTTTTGGAACATTGACTTAAAAGGCCCGTCCTCCAGTTTCTCTTCCAGGATATCTCTAAAAAACAGCACGGCTGACCTGCTCCAGTTTTGTTTCTGACATCCGTGCTAAAAATTGTTCCCTGTAGGAGATGACATTGTTGATATACTTTTCAGGAACCTTTTGTGTGTTTTTCAAAAAGGCTTCGTACAAAACAATAAATCGGCGAAAGCAAAAAAAATACAACACACGGACATTATCCTGTGAAAGAGAGATTCTAAGCTCGTGGATGCCATCGTGCAGAATATCCGAATACGGCCTTGGCATGGTTGGTCCCTGTTCTTCTAAGACAGATAGCAGCCGCAACACTTTCACCTGATGTTTCGGCTGGATAGTGTTGATAAATTGTGTCACCGGACAGGCATTTTCAATTTCGTCACAGAATAAAATTTGCCACTTTCGATCCATTTGTTTTTTCACCATATCTTTTTATGTAAAATACGAAGTTCAACAATATCAGACTTTAGCCACCCTTCAAAGCCTATTTTTGATTGAAATAGCAGACGAATATTTTTGCTGCCTTTACAATCACTTTGTTTGCTGTTAAAAAAACTTGCTATGAATCCTAAATCAGACAATCCAATCAACTACCGTACCCACAGGACGACCCTTTGCCTGTTTTTGATCTTTTTCCTTTTTGGCTGTAGTCAATCACATATCCTTCACACCCAGAAACGGACCAGCCGGGACTACACCTATGTGGATTTTATTAGAAACCCGGGCCCTTATGAATTTACAACGCATGTGGGAGGGGAACATATAAAGGCCATGAAGATACTTGGATTTGAAGGAGACAAATTCCTGCTTGAGTTTGACAACAAGCAAGGGCGTGTCAATTTCAATATAGACAGCGCCGGTTGTGAATTCAAACGGCTAACCCCGACGTCAGGCTCCATTCTCATCCGGGACCTGGACGCTATTGTGACCATTGAAACCTGGGCCCACCCGTCTGCTGAATATTCCTTAAGAATAACGCCCCTTAAACATAATGGTAAGAAAAAGGGATTCAGCCTTTTTTTCTGGCAGGATTAAACCGGGTCGCTAACACTTTTCCATCGGTACTCATACCCGATATTTTATAAAACATTTGGAACCGCTTGTTCGCATCAGATAACTGGAAAAAGGTCCCCATGGACGCTTGAAATTTCCCCCTTGCATTATCTGCATTCACCCTTACCTTATTTATACACACCCAAGCAAATAAAGTTAGGACTCATTAACTTTACAATTATAGAAGGAGGACATCATGAAAACCTCATCAGAATGTATACCCCAAAGACTTTCTAAACTCATGATGGTAGCACTGCTGCTTATTGCAGCATTTGCACTGATTGTCATCGGCATTACCCTGTTACCGATTTTCGGATTTATACTGGCCATACCCGTTATTGCCCTGGCCGTATATGTTTTCAGACTTCACCTGAATGATCAGTGTGAAATTGATCTGTCAACCTGACAACACGCTTTTAAAAATTGAAAAGGGGCGTATTGAAAACAGTGTTTCAATACGCCCCTTTTTATATTTTGACTTTCCGATTATTTAATCAAACTCGCTCGTCAGGACATTTGCCTGAACTCATCCATGCTTCGCCCCCGGATGGCCTCTGCTATTTCAAACACGTAGTCATAAATATGCAGGCCTTTTGAGGAGGCAATGATCTCACCGTTTTCCACCCCGATCTGCTCGGCACAGTACTGCTTCATCATTTCAATGGCCGCCAGGTTTGCCGGGAAACCGCCAAAAAGATCCCAGGACCTGAAATAGGGAAAAAAGTGCAGCTTCCCATCCTGAATTCGTGTGTCAATATGGCGCAGACAAGGCGGATCCAGCAACACCATATCCGTTGGCTGACCCACCTGCAGGATCATCTGGTTATTCCGCGGACCTTTATTCTTATAGGTCCAGATCATCATCTCCATCTGGTTGACGAAATATTGATCACCCTCTTTTACCAGGATATTTCGATCTTCCCAAACCTCCGGTTCCTGGACGAGAATCTCGGTTAACTGCTTATATTCATCCGGAAGATAGCCCAGCTCACATTTGCAGATTCGCTGGCCATACGTATAGGACTCCCCCTCTTTTTCTTCACCAGTCATCAGATAAGGCAGGTAATCATCCAGGTACTCTTCCTCCACCGGATCCGGAAAACCCAGCACAGGGTTGACTTTCGGCAGCAGCGGCAGGCTGGCCGGATGCGTGATATGGATTGTAATAAAATCAAATTCCAGCCGTTTTTGCCCTTCAAATGATCCGCGGTCTATGGTGAAGGACCGGCCGGATTCAACGCACCGGTATAGAGTTTGAAACCAGGCATCCGAAAGGCTGGTCGCTTTGATAGAAATAGGGTTTAACATCTGCTGCTCCTTATCATTTTTATGACATGTTTCGAATCTAAAGATATACCCTTTTATCAATTTTGTGACAACACAAATTACCATCAACGGCATTGAAAACATGAAGAATCCATTAAGAATTCTTTATGTATACAAATAGAATGCAACCATTTTCCATAAAATTGTCCCCATCCCCTGACTGGCCTGCGGAGAATTTGCAACATCTTAATATTGAAGTTATTGTTAGTTGATATTAGTTAGTATTGGATTAAATTTTAAGATTAATCATTTTTATATTGACAAATACTTACCAAATAGCATAGTCATTTTCCCTATAAACAGGCAACCATTACAACGGTCGATTTGAAACAATTTAAAAAGTATGGTGACAAAAAAAATGAAAAAAAGCAGATACACCCTGGCGGGTATGATGATTTTCCTGGTTCTTATTATTGGACTCCCGGTAACAGCACTTGCGGAATGCAAAGCCTCTTACGGTCAAAACGCCCAACCCTTTAAATTAGCGACCGGAAGCCCCGGAGAGCTGGGGTTACTGAAAGAGCTGGCGTTAGTTTATAATGGCAAATACGGTACAGCCATGTGCTGGGTAAAGGCGGGGTCTGGAAAATCCTTGAAACTGTTAAAAGCTAAAAAAGTAGATGCTGTAATGGTGCATGCACCGGCAGCTGAAAAAGCGGCAATAAAAGATGGATGGGCCATTAATCGTTCCCTGATCGGTTCAAATGAATTTTATATTGTGGGTCCGAAAAATGATCCGGCCGGCATTGCCGGTGCTGCCTCGGCAGCAGATGCCTATGCAAAGATATCACAAACCAAATCGACTTTTCTTTCCCGGGGGGATAACTCGGGAACAAACAAAAAAGAGCTGAGGCTTTGGAAAACCGCCGGGATTGTACCCACTGGAGACTGGTATATCATCACAAAAGATTTCATGATGGCGACCCTGAAAAAGGCCAACTCCCTGAACGGCTATTTTATGACCGACTCATCCACCTGGGTGGCCGGCAAAAAAGATCTTGGCAACCTCAAAGTATTATTTAAGGGAGACCCCTTTCTTATCAATACCTATCACGGTCTTTGCCAGCCTGCAGGCGCAACCCCGGCCCAAAAGGATGCTGCCCTGTTTATCCAATTCTTAAGCTCCGCCCAGGGGCAGCAGATCATCCGTGATTACGGAAAATCTCTTTACGGGCAGGGCATGTACAATGATGCTGAATACGCAAAACAATATGACCATTAATAATAAAAACATCGATCTTGGATAATGACAGGAAATTGTTGACCTAAACAAACCCCATCTCCTTGGCAAGCATTATCCAGCGGCCTGTTCTGTCCCGACCCTGACAGACAGGCCGCATCTTTCTTTATACCAATTCACAGTTCTCAACCAGGACTCGCCCCCCCACCATTACCAGGCTGACATCAGAGGCCCTGGCTGAGTAAACAATACTTGAATAGGGGTCGTACATTGGGGTGACATGGGGACGGCTTAAATCAACCAGGATGATATCCGCCTGTTTTCCAGGCTCAATGGAGCCTGTCTTATCACCCATGCCAATGGCCTTTGCCCCTTCAATTGTCGCCATTTTCATCGTTGTTCTTGCATCCATCACACAGGGATCCATCAGCGCCACCTTGTGCAGTTTTGCTGCCGTATCCATCTCGGCCACAAGATCGTGATCATTGTTGGAGGCACACCCGTCTGTTCCCAATCCGACCACGATCCCCTTTTCCAGCATTCGGGGCACCGGGGCAATCCCGGAGGCAAGTTTCATGTTTGACTCCGGACAGTGAACAACGTTGCCCCCCCGCTCCTGGATAATATCCATATCATCTTCATCGATCCAGACTGAATGGACCATCAGCGTTTTTTCATCAAGAACGCCAATACTGTCAAGGTAGGCTACAATAGAAAGGTCGTTCAGCCCCTGGATCATATTGACCTCATTTTTTGTCTCTGCCACATGAATCTGGAACAACACACCCAGTTGGGTGGCTGCCTTTTTGGCTGCAATCAGTGTCTGTTGGGAACAAGTGTACGGCGAATGACAAAAAATAGAAGGAGAAAGTCTGTCACTTCTATCTTCTTGCGCCTTCACAAATTCAACGGCATGGTCCACATTTTGTGCGGGATCCGGAACACCCGGGGCCGGGAAATCAATCACCCCCTGGCCTGCAACCGCACGGATACCGGATTGAAGAACAGCATCGGCTACTTTTTCTTCATGAAAATATCCGTCACAGCAGGTGGTGGTACCGGACAAAAGCATTTCCCGGCAGGAGTGAAGGCTCCACTTTAAAACAGACCCAGGATTCACATGTTTTGCTTCTGCCGGGAAAATATGGTCATTCAGCCACTGGTCAAGGGGAAGGTCATCGGCCAGCCCCCGGAACATGGACATGGGCATGTGGGTATGACAATTGACAAGCCCGGGCATGATGATATGATTTTTAGCATCAATAATTCTCTTTGCTGTCACACCTTTAAAATCTTTGGCCCTGCCGCAATCTTTAATCAAACCCTCTTTAATCAGCACCGCACCGTTCTCAATTTCCTCAAGATCCTCTGCCATGGTCACAAGCCGTCCGCCCTCAATCAAAATATCATATTCCATGTTACCACCTTTTATGCTTCATTATCTGAACTTGATTCATTTATTACAAATGATATAATTAGACAAGGCTCAATCATTTGTGATAATAAGTCTATCCTGATTTTAATTTATTTTACAAGGAGATGTGTGAATGGCTGCAAAACTTGATTTAATTATTATCGGATCCGGCCCTGGCGGGATTGCCGCCGCCGTTATTGCAAAACAGCACAACAAATCCTTTGTCATCCTGGAAAAAGGCAGCCATACCATGCAGGGGATTATCGATACCTATCCCAAGGGGAAAAAGGTCTATCCCACGATTCCCAAGCGCTACCCCGACCCATTTCCTGTACTTGAAATAAAACCCCCGGATGAAAAAGTTCCGGTGGAAGCCTATGTGGATCAGGCAGATGCGGTGGTGGCAGACAATGATCTTACCATCCAATTTAATGAAGAATTCAAAGAAATCGAAGGCAGCTTTCCAGATTATATTGTAAAGACAGACAAGAACACCTATTTAACCAGCAATATCATTCTTGCCTTTGGCAGCAACATCCCCAATGATCTCGGCATCTACGGGGAGGCCAAAACCGTTGCCAGGAATATTGAAAACCCGGAGGATTATATCGGCATCAATGTTCTTGTAATCGGCGGCGGCAATGCAGCGGCGGATGTTGTCTCTTCAATTTCCAAGATCAAACGGGAAGCAAAAGATGACGTAACTTCCGTTTACTGGGCACATATGAAAGAGACCTTTGAGATCAACAAAGACACGGCCCGTGATCTGGGAGAGGAGATGCTTTTAGGGGGGCATATTAAAATTTTGCAGAAAGCCATTCCCAAAATCGGTGAGGTGGATGCCGACGGGATCGACCGCCTCTATATCCATCAGACCACATCCGCCGGCCAGGGAGATGATCTATATCTTTACCAGGGCATGAGTTTTCCCATGAAAAATGTCATTGCCTGCATCGGCACCCACGGGCCCTCGGCCATCTTTGATGCCCTTGATCTTCAGCAGATCACCTGCACCGGTGCCATCTGTAAGATTGCCAAGGAAGGGGAACGCCTCTTGATGTTGTCCCAACACCTTGAGACCAATAAAAAAGGAATCTATGCCATTGGCGGTGCCATCAGCCCGTCCCACATGGAGATCGGCTCCGACGGAATGATCAAGGAGAAAAAGCACTCCAACCTTATCTACACTGCGGTCCTGGATGCCAAAATTGTCATGGACCATTTTCTGACTGCTGAATAAAAAACCAGTTGTTTTCTTGACAGATTCATTTTCTCGTTTTATCATATGAACAATTGCTCATATGAAGAGGTGATAAATGGATATTTGTTCAGAAAAATGCATTAATGAAAAAAAAGTACGGCAAACCCTGAAAACCATTCCAAAAGGCGATGACGTCTCCCGGATGGCAGACATATTTAAAGCATTAAGCGATCCCACACGGCTTAAAATTGTTCTTGCGCTGTTAAAACAGGAACACTGCGTGTGTGACATTGCGGTTATCTGTAACCAGAGTGATTCAGCCATATCCCACCAGCTTCGAGTATTAAGAACCCTAAAAATCGTTAAAAACAGGCGGGACGGAAAGATCATGTATTACACCATTGATGATGACCATGTTGCCTCTTTGATCTTCATGAGCCTGGACCATGTCCGGCATTAACCCCCAATTTTTGGAAACACCCAATGACCCTATTATATGAAATTTTAGAAGAATCCTGGCACATCTATCTGGATGTGGCCATTTACATGCTGTTCGGCTTTTTTGTGGCCGGCATCCTTTATGTTTTTTTTAAGGCCGACAAAATAAAACAATACCTTGGCACCGGAAAAGTAAGACCCGTTTTTTTGTCCGCCCTGTTCGGCATTCCCATCCCATTGTGTTCCTGCGGTGTGGTTCCGGTTGCCACGGGCTTAAAAAAACAGGGTGCCAACAGTGGCGCAGCCCTCTCTTTCATGATTGCCACACCTGAGTCCGGTGTGGACTCCATTGCCGTATCCTGGGCCATGCTGGATCCCATCATGACGGTGGTACGGCCCATTGCAGGGTTTATCACGGCCGTAGCCACCGGTGTAACACAAAACTTTTTCGGCACAGACACCCAACCGACCACACCAGTGGCCCAAAAACAGGGCAGCGGCTGAGGCTGCAGCACTGACAGTTGTGCAGGTGCACAACCCCAAAAAGAGACGTTGTTCCAGAAGCTTAACCGCGGTATGAAATATGCGTTTTCCGAACTGTTAATGGATATTGCCAAACCATTTACCGTGGGCATCCTGATTGCCGGCGTCATTACCTTTTTCTTTCCGGAAGATCTAACCGTCTGGGCCAATGACCACCGCTTTTTATCGATGCTGGTCATGCTTGTTGCCGGTATCCCCATGTATGTGTGTGCCACCTCATCCACACCCATTGCCGCGGCTTTGATTTTAAAAGGGCTGAATCCCGGCGCAGCCCTGGTATTCCTTCTGGCAGGTCCTGCCACCAATGCCGCTACCATTAACATCGTCAAAAACATATTTAATACACGGGCACTGTTTATTTATCTGGGCATGATTTCTGTCTGCTCGCTCGCCATGGGTTTTATAATTGACCTGATTTATGATGTGAGTGGCATTCAGGCAAGTGCTATTGTGGGTCAGGCAGGAGAGATTTTCCCGGAATGGGTGCTCCTGATTGCTGCGGCCATCCTTGCCTCGCTGATCCTCTTTAACTGGATGGCCGGGCTCAGGCAACCGGCTGGTCAGGCCCATTCGCATTAAATAGTAAAACTGAACCATTAAAAAAGCGAGCCTTCTTTTTTTTGGAGAAGACTCGCCTGGCTAAAAGCTAATCACTTGGTAAAACTGCAGGTAGCCAAATTTTTGTTGTTCCGGCAAACAGACAGATGGATTCTTATCCCATCTTCAGGATTCTACCAACTTGTGGCTGTCATCACTGGTCAAATCCAATTCATAAATACTTTTCAAATCTTTGATCTTTTTAAGATTTTTTTCACTGAACGGTGCCTTGCCGTCAAAGGCATGAAGCACAATCCCTTCAATCAAATCTCCCAGGGTCATATCATGGTATTCGGCCAGGCCTTTCAACACTTTTAACAGCCGCTTTTCAATCCGGACTCCTGTTTGAACCCGTTGAACCTTACGTTGCTTTTTTGAGGATGATGCTGTCTGTGCTGCCATCTTCTTGCTCCTTATAAAACGCCATTGATATTCCAACCACAATCATTAGTACCAGACCCGTGCCCATAAGCAAAGGGCGTACACTCAATTTTTCAAGAAGCAGACCGTAAATAATCATGGCACCGGGAATGGATGCATTCCCCACAGATCCTGCCACAGCAAACACACGGCCTGCAAAACGGTTGTCAATCTGCTTTTGCAGCATTGTTTTAAAACTGACACTTGCAAGGATGATCGATCCGCCAAACAGAAGAATTAAACCGCAATATAAAGAAACTGCCCAGGCATGGGAGGGGCTTAAAAAGCTGCCGCTAACGAAAACCATCCCGATAAAAAAAACACCGCCAAACAGGCAGTTCTTTTCCTTGCCGGAAATATCAAAAAAGCTTAAGCCCAGGGCCATTGCGATGCACCCTGACCCAAGCACCCCCTGGAAAAACCCAAGATTCATGGCACCGTCCGACGAAATCTGCGCGGCAATCACCGGCATAAACACCTCAATTGATCCCACAAAAAAATGGATCACCATAACCATGAACAAAAGAATCATCAACCGGCTATCTGACAGCATATATCGGTATCCTGATTTTAGATCCGCAACAACACCCTGTGCCGGCGTGCCCCTTTTATCCGTTGCACCTGTTTTATCGATTTTATTGGATGGCGGAATCTCTATAAAACATTCAAAAACGCCTGAAATTATAAATGAGGCCGCATTCATTACAAACACCCATAAGTAACCAAAGATTGAAATAAACAGTCCGGCTAAAAACGCACCGGCAATGGTTGAAAACCCGTTCACAAACTGATGTTTTGAGTTGGCAGAGGCAAGTTTTTGTTTCGGCACAATAGAAGGGATGATGGCTGGGATGGTTGGGTCAAAAAATGCAGCATTCATGGATAACACCACCTGCATGACCAGCACCAAAGGAAACGACATTTGCCCGAGAAAAAAAAGAACGGCAAATATGCTGAGAATTATGCCCCTGATCAAATCCGTTATGACAATGATATATTTGCGGTTAAACCTGTCGATAGCGACTCCTGAAAAAAGGCCCAGAACCAGTGACGGAATCAAAGAGGCCGCCAGCACCGCCCCCATCTTGGTTGTGGACCCGGTTGTCTTCAATACCCACATGGCAAGCGCTATCATGTGAAACTTATCCCCTATCTGGGAAACCAGCTGCCCTGACAACAGCAGGGAAAAATTCTTATTGAGCATGTTTTTACTCCTCGGAATAACAATTAATATTGATACAATGTTACCAATGTACCAAGATATTGTCAAGTATCACTTACCAAACCTGCATATTTTCAAAAAATCAGGGGGCATAGCGGTTCTCAATAATATATCCCTTTTGCACGGGAAATACAGTTAAGGAGATAGAGTGTAGGATGGGGTGAAAGTTTTCACGGATTAAATCCCTTCGGGTGGCAGGACGCCTCAGGAGAAGGGATTTCCCTCGGAGAAAATCATGGATGATTTTCGAGGCTGAAAGATGCTCCGGCATACATGAGTGAAAATTTTTGCCCTATCCGGAACGGCACATACTTTTTTCAATCTGAATGTTAATATGAGAACCGCGATAGCTTCGCGAACCCCAAACTGCCGAATCTTTACCTGTGAGCCGGTTTTGTGTATAGTACTGACAATTTCCATATTGTATGAAACTTTGCGCACTATAATGTTTTACAGAAGGTGGCTTTAAAAATTAGGATTTTATTTTGTGTTCACGGTCTAAATATTTCGGAACAAAAGACAATTTTTAAAGATGGCCCAAAGATGATGCCCTATGCAGAAACCGTATGCACCCACATTTTCCATTCCCAATGTCAGGTTATTTATTGCCTTTAAGGTGCTTTTCAACTCCCGGTTTTACTATCCGGTATTCACCATCCTCTTTTTGGATTTCGGCCTGACGGTTGCCCAGTTTTCCATCCTGAACGCTGCCTGGGCCGCCACCATCGTCCTTGCCGAGGTTCCGTCCGGAGCCCTGGCCGATATTATCGGCCGAAAACGGCTGCTGGTGTTTGCCACCGCGATCATGATTATTGAAATTGGTATTATCGCCTTTGTCCCGAAATCAAATCCGTCTGTCATCTTTATGGTCTTTCTGGTCAACCGGATATTAAGCGGTCTTGCAGAAGCAGCTGCCAGCGGGGCAGACGAAGCCATTGCCTATGACTCCCTGGCAGATAAGGGAGACAAGGACCAATGGGGACGGGTGCTTGAGGTGCTCGTCAGGTTCCAGTCCATTGGCTTTATTATTGCCATGAGCGTGGGAGCAGCCATTTACGACCCCAACCTGCTGAACGCCTTATTCAAAGCATTTCACATGGATACGACCCTCACCCAGGAAACGACCATGCGCTTTCCCCTGTACCTGACCTTCATTCTTGCCATTGGCGCCTTTATCACCACCCTGAGAATGAAAGATCCTCAAACGGCAACAGATCCCGACCCGGCTGCCTCTCCAAAGGTTGGCCAGGCATTTGGGCTCACACTAAAGGCCGGGCTCTGGATTTTGGAAACCCCATTTGCCCTTTCCATCATTCTTTTCGGCATGTTAATTGACGGTATCATCCGGATGGTGATCACCCTTTCCAGCCAGTATTACCGAATGATTGACCTGCCGGAGGCTACATTCGGTCTCATCGGGGCCGGGGTGGCAGGACTTGGATTTATAGTTCCCAGGATCGCCAAAAAAATTGCAGAAAACAGGCCGCCGGGAACAGGGCTTGGCATCACGGTCGCCCTGTCCATCACGGGCCTTGCCCTCATGAGCAGATTCTGGCCCTATGCCGGACTTATCCCGGCTTTGATCACCTTCGCGGCCATGTACTTTAACGGATTTTTTGTCAGCTTTTATATCAACAAAATCACCTCGTCCAAGCAGCGGGCAACGGTATTGAGTTTTAAAGGATTGTCATACAATATTTCTTACGGTCTGCTGGGGATTTTGTACGCCCTGCTGATCCGGGCAAAGAAACAGGGGATGACAGGTGAGCAGATCGAAGACATGGTATTCATGGACACCTTTTCCTGGTTTCCGGCGGTTTTCACCATTGCCTTTATCTGTCTGTTTGTTCTTCAAAAACTTTTTTTAAAGCCATCCAACACACCTGAATAACCAGACACTGATACCAACGGGGAAATCATAGGATCAGTCAATAATCTTTTCAAGCCGATACCGCAGGGTGGCACGTGAGAGTCCCAAAAGCCGGGCAGCCCGGGACACATTATTCTTTGACACTGTCATGGCATACTGGATGCAGTTCTTTTCAAGATCATCCAGCGTAAACCCATAATCCTTGACCAGGGCGGGAATCAGGGTCTCCATCTTCATCTGCTCAAATCGTTTCTCCTGTGATGCATTCAACACAAGATGGTCGCTGGTGATCTGGGAACCACTGCACAGAATCATGGCCCGCTCAAGCACATTTTTCAACTCCCGGATATTGCCCCGCCACGGATAGCGTACCAGCTTTTTAATGGCCTTGCCTGACAGCTCCGGCGGCTTTCGGCCAAATGCTTTTGAAAACTGCTGGATAAAATGTTTTGACAGTTTTGGAATATCCTCTTTTCGTTCCCGAAGCGGCGGAATATGGACAGGAAACACATTGATCCGATAAAACAGATCCTCTCTGAACCGTTTGTTTTCAACCATCTCTTCAAGATTTTTATTGGTGGCGGCAATAATTCTGACATCTGCCCGCATCACTTTCTGGCTGCCCAGGCGCTCGAACTCCTGGGTTTCCAGGATTCTGAGCAGTTTAGCCTGAACATCGAGTTCCATATCACCGATTTCATCGAGAAACAGCGTCCCGCCCGAGGCCACTTCAAACTTACCTTTGGCTCTTTTGTGAGCCCCGGTGAAAGCACCTTTTTCATACCCAAACAATTCAGCCTCCAGCAGGGTCGAAGGGATGGCAGCACAATTCACCGTTAAAAACGGGCCGGTTGACCGCGGACTGTTGATATGGGTGGCACGGGAAAGCAGCTCCTTTCCGGTACCGCTTTCACCGGTGATCAAAACAGTGGTATCGGTTTTGGAGACAGATCCGGCAAGTTTGAGCACATCACAGATATTTTCAGAATCACCTACAATATTTTTAAAGGTATACTTACCTTCGATCTCCTGACGAAGATGCCGGACCTGGGATGTCAGCCGGCTGATTTTCAGCGCCTTGTTCACGCTCTCCAGCAGCTTTTCCTCTTTAAAGGGCTTGGTCACATAATCAAAGGCCCCTTTTTGAATGGCTTTAACCGCGTTTTCAATGGACCCGTATGCCGTGATAACGATCACCGGGATCTCAGTATCTGTTTCCTTTACCGACTCAAGCACCTGCATACCACCCACTTTGGGCAGCTTTAAATCGGTAATCACAAGGTCAATGGTCTCATTTTCAAATATCTCTATGGCAGCCTGGCCGTCCACGGCTTCATGTATATTTAAATCAAGATCGGACAGCTGCATGATGATGACCTCACGCATCCGCATTTCATCTTCAACCAAAAGCACATTCGCTGGCATTTGTTTGCTCCTGTATTAATATCAAACAACCTTGTCTGTCCGCATTCTTATAGCTTTATTTACTGCGACCAGTTCCAAGGATCAATCGATGCGGCCTGTGGCCGTCACCAATGGAAATAATATTTTAAACCGGGTGCCCTTACCCGGCTTACTTGATATTTTTATCCGCCCCTTGTGCAACCTGACTATCTGATTGACAATAGACAGTCCCAGACCGATCCCGTCATCCCTGAAACTGATGAACGGATCAAGAATCTTTCCCATTTGCGCCTCACTCATACCGCATCCCTGGTCAATCATCGTGATAGACAGATAATTGGGATGCCGCTGGGTAAGTCCCTGTATCGGTATCATCGCCTCATCTGTGGATCTGTCTCCTTTTTCCACCCCGATGATAATGGTAGTGGTGCCGCCGTCAGGCATGGATTGTATTCCGTTTAAAAACACGTTTAAAAAGACCTCTTTTATCTGGTTCGGATCTGCAAAGATGGCCGGCACCATGGCAGGAAAATCAGTATCAATACGATATCCCATTTCCTTATATCGCTCTCCTGTGGAAATTAAAATCTCTTCCAGCAGGCTCGTGATGTCAACATGCTTAAAATTGGGGGACGCCGGTTTGGCAAAATCCAGGAATGTCGTGAGCGTATGATTGAGTCTTTCCACCTCATGCATAATAAAGTCCGCAGCTTTCTCACGCATTTGAAGAGGACGTTCCGCATTTGCCACCACCTGGGCCGAGCCCTGGATGATACCCAGAGGATTTTTAATTTCATGGGCAATACTGGCCGTCATCTGCCCCACAGCCGCAAGCTTTTCTTTCTGGGCCAGCTCTGCATAGGTTTTTTTAAGCTCAAAATTACTCATCTTCAGTGAAATGGCCATCTTGTTGAAAGAACCGGCCAAGGCTGAGGCGATATCCGGATCCTTGATATCCACCTTATACTCCAGATCCCCGCTGGACACCCGCTCAATACCTCGTTTTAAAATATTCAAGGGGCTGACAATGGTTCTGGATAGAAGGTAACTTAAAAAACTGGCCATGAAAATCCCTGCCACCACCAGCGTGACAATGGCATTTCGAATGGCTTTGACATTTTCCAGAAAATCAGAAACAGGCAGGGTAACCCCCACGGTCCAGTTATTGGACGGGTAATCAGTGTAGGCTGTAAAAAACTGGTCTCCCTGGAAAGAGGACATGCCAAATGTCTGATTTTTACTATTCAGATCATTTAAACAGGTCCGCAATAGATCCGTATGGTAGGTATCCCATGGCAGCTGAACCAGGGAGGGATGGGCAATGACCCGTCCCTGTTTGTTTTCAAAGATATAGGCAAACCCCTGCTGGCCGATCTTTATGCCTCTTAGAAACCGTGATATGGAGGAGATATCAATATCAATCCCGCACACTGCCTTGAGTTCTCCATTATTTCCATAAATGGGAACAGATACGGTCATACCCGGCTTCTGGGTGGATGCAAACAGATAGACGTTTGTCCAATGGGCACCATGTGTCTTTATGGCCCCGCGGTACCAGGGACGAACTCTGGGATCAAAGGTTTTATGGACTTCCGGGATCTGGGCAGGTGCCATTAGAAACCGTCCGGTCTCATCACCGAAATTGATATTGACAAATTCCGGGTGATCTTTTCGAATCAGATGAAGATATCTTAAAATCTGACGGTCATCCATATGATCGATTAAATTATTTTCAAAAAGCGATTTGATCAGCCGGACATTATAGGTATGCTGCGACAGAAAAGACTCGACCCGCTTTGAAATCTGGGCCGCCGTACCCAGTGCATATTGCTGCATCTGTGCCACAGCCACCTTTCTTGCCTGGATATAACAAAAATATCCTGTTCCCGGGATCACGATGACGATGATCAAGGTCAATGACAAAAAAATCCGAACCTGAAAAGAGTGCCACAAAAGATTGAGTTTATCCTTTAACCACATTAAGGCAGCATCTCCTTTGCCAGGCTTTCTATTTCCCGGGCCAGGTAGGTGTTGGCCACGTTCATTGCCAGGTATGGTTCAATATGGGGCTGCACTTTATCTATCAGCTCCGGTCGATCCAGCATCATCCGGATGGCCAGTCCCGTGGTCACACTGTGACGATATTTTTTCCACAGAAGGTCAAAGGCCGCTCTGGTTTCGGTTTCATCCCTGGTATGACGGATAATTTCCAGCAAAGAGAGGCTGGCCCAGTGCTTTTTCACCTTGGCCTTTTTACTCTGATTTTCATGCACGGATAACGAATAGACAAGGCTTACCCATGGGACAGGAGAGGAAATCCCCATTTCCAGATCCGGGTAATTTTCAACGATATGTTTATAATAGGGTAGGCCTTTGTCCACATCAGCCAGGATATCGCAATAGATCCATCCAATATACCAGTGCGCCTTTACAAGAACCCGGGGCTGGTCTTTAAATGTGTTGATAATCGTCTTATAGTCCTGGAGGGCCTTATTAAAATCAAGCTGCAATGCAAAACGGTAGTCCGGTTCCAGGTGCATATAGGCCAGGGTTAATGCTGCCGAGCCGCAGGCATCATCAGATGCCGGAAACTTTTCAATAACAAAATTTAATGCTGCTTTTTTCTCTTTTGGATCCGGGAATCCTGATCTGGCATAATTCAATTGGCCCTGGGCCGTGGGAAAAACCGGAATGTGAAAACCGTGATAATTTTGTGTCTCAAGCTCTGACTTTCCAAAAGACCGGGTTGACGGCGCATCTGTGCAGCTTGATAAAAAAACAGCACACATAAAAATCCAGAGGACTAAAAAAGCGTTACACTTAAGTTTCATTTTACCATTGCGTTATCGGGTTATTATAAAGGCCACTTCAAATATTTTGAAGCACCCTAAATGACCAACAACTAACATAGACCACAGGCAGGCATCAAGGCATTCCCTTTAGCCACCCTTAAAAAATTACCATCCCTGCCGGTTGTGTTGCATTGCAAACATCCATCCGGCCTTGAGCTGTCTCATTTTTCTTCCAAAGACAGGTTGTTTCCCAGCCCTTCAATCATATGGGCGAAAAGCTGTGTTCTGTCCAAAAGACTCTGGGTAATAATATACTCATCCTCGCTGTGATCCTTGGCACCGATGGGCCCCAGGCCGTCAAGGACCGGCACACCGCACCCTGCAATGAGGTTGGCATCCGACACGCCCTGGCGTATCTCGGATGCGACCTGATATTGCAGATCATGTGCAATGGCCTTAACAAGGTTAAACAGATCGATATTGGATTTTGTTTCGGGCATTGGCGGACGGCTGGATATTATTTCAAATTCAGTGTTTGTCCCTTTTATGTTTTGTTTATCACAGATGGTATTAAGCCGTGATTTCAGCATCGTGAAATCATCCGGTGCCAGGAACCTGAAATCCATCCGGGCAATGGCATTGTCCGGAACGGTATTGGGCCCGATTCCCCCTTCCACCGTGCCAACGTTGGCAGACAATCCCTTTTCCGGCTGATTTAATTTTTCGATCTCAATGATCTTATGGGCAAGCTCAAGAATCGCACTGGCCTTGTTTGTCCCGGCAAAGGCGGCATGCCCGGCACGACCTGTAATAGAGAGTCTGGCGGACATATTGCCTTTTCTGCCGGTTACAATTTGTTTGTTCAGGCCGCCGGCTTCAAGAACCAGCCCGATGAAACTTTTTTTTGCCTGCTCTTGTATCACTCCCCGCGAAGAGGGGGAACCGACTTCTTCATCAGAGTTAAACACAAAACAGATATTGGTATCGGGCAGCATATGGCATTCAAAAAGTGCTTTTAACGCAAAGATTCCGACAACCAGCCCCCCTTTCATATCGGCAACACCCGGGCCAAAACTGTGGATTTTATCCTGTTTAAAGTAATCAAACCGGGTATCATGGGGAAAAACCGTGTCCATATGCCCGGTGATCAGAATCTGTTTTTGGGCCCGGTTAAACCCGGGAGACCGGGCAATAATATGGTTGCCGTACTTTTCCTGTTCATCAATGGTACAGGTAAACCCTATCTGCGCCATTTCCCGGCAGACAAGTGTGCCCACCTGATTAACGCCTGCCCTGTTCAAGGTACCACTCTGGATGCAGACCATCTCCTCCAACAGATTGACAATCTGTTTTTCATGATCCTCTAAATAGCTTTTGATACGATCTTTACCGGTCATGGCGGCATGGTTCCCCTGTAAGATGGTCCCGAAGGCCTATTGTTAAAAAGCCGTCGGGACCGGTTGGTATATAATTGCCTACTTCTTTTTCATAAAGGCAAATTGATCATTTTCATACATCTTATCATCTGCATCCGGATAGGCCACCACATCACCATTCCAGGGTTTACGTAACATCACCTGCCCATCTTGGGCTTCGAGCACATTGCTTTTATGAAGCGGAATCTTTCCCCCGGCGGTTGCAATGTATCTGGGCACCGCATCTCCGGAAATGTTGCCGTACATACTTTCCACAATATCACGGCCCACCTCCATTGGCACCCTGAAATGTGTAAACTGGGGATTCCTGTAAGAGCAGTTAAAAATATAATAGGGCCTTACATAATTTTCCTGAATCGTTTCACACAATTTCCACATTTTTACACGGGTATCATTAATGCCTTTAAGCAGGACCGCCTGATTTAAAACGGCAAACACCTGTTGAGAAATCCGCTTAAACGCATTTCCACTGTCCGGCGTTATCTCCTGGGCAGTATTAATCTGCGTGACCACACGGACCGGCTTTTTCTCATTACTTTGGGCCAGGATATCCAACAACTCATTGTCCACCCGCTGGGGGGCTGTCACCGGAATCCTTGTTCCCATACGCTTCATTTTCACATGATCAATATCATCCAGCGCTGCGAGTATCTTTTTTAAAATCTTATTGGGCAAAACAAAGGCATCGCCGCCGGTAACAAGGACGTCCCGGATACGGTCATTGCTGCGGATATAGTCAAGCGCCTCCTCATATGCCTGGTCCGAATAGACCTTGTCCTTTTTGCCTATATGGGCAAGCCGAAGGCAATGGGTACAATACATGGCACACATATTGGTTGCCTTGATCGTGACCACCCTGGGATAAAACTGATCAATGAGCCGTGCCGGAGAGTGATCCGCCGCCACCGGGGGGATTTCAATACCGACATTGTCCACCATCTCCCCTGTGGGAACCGACTGCAAAAGGACAGGATCATTTGAGTTCCCCGATTGAATCAGGCTGGCATAGTAAGGCGTTAAGCGCATCCTGTAAGTTTGCGTCACATGGGTGACATCTTTGATAACCCGTTCCGGCAGATCGATAATTTTGGACAGATCTTCAACGGAATCAATACAGTTTTTAATCTGTCCCGGATAGGAATTCCAGTCTGCCTCACTGATTTTAAGATGTTTTTTGATTCTCTCCTTGTTTTCCAGAATCTGGTCCCACAACTCAACCCCGCTGGGAGCAGCCTGGCTCTTTTTGTCCAGGTAGGCGTCCACACGGTCAATGGCGTCCCTGACGATGGGCAGGGCTTTATTAACCCGCCCGCCCACGGAAACACTGTGCTCATCAATTGATTCGTGCTTAAGGGCCAGGGCTGATAATGTCTCTTTGGTCAGGCCAAAAGCCTCCGGTGAGATCCGGTTCTCTTTTTGATGGGTGCTCAAAGCGACAAAAAGATCTACAATGGGCGCGGTTAAATCATGTTTCTGGGCGCGCTCAACCAGGCCGGCCATCTGTTTCGCCTGTTCATCAGAAGGCTGGTCATCGTTATTTTCATATAATTCATTAAAGAAATCCTGTGTAAACTGATCAAGGTTTCCGGGTTCCGGGTTCATTTTTTTACTCCGTTTAATTTTGTGGGACAAATGTCAACTCTACTGTTTTTCGAGCCTGCTCTATCCCCTGGTTAACACTGTCGCTATCGTGTCCCAGGGCAACGATTCTGGCAATAAACGCACCTTCGGCAATTACAAAGTCCGATCCGGCATGTTCCAGGATCAGATAATCTTTATGCAAATTACCCTTGGCAATTTTTTCAAAGGCTTCTCTCTCCAGCGCGCTCTGTGGGATATACCCTTGTGTTTTTACAGGCGCATGAATCTTGTAATTGTAGGTTCCCCAGTGCAGGTTTCTATCATTCTTAGTCATCTCGACAGTGCCGGCGGGAAATTTCCCCTGGGTTACGGCATAATACTCCAGTTCAGGCAGCGAAGGGGATCCTTTGGGCAAAAGCTGTTCAAGCATACAGCAAAATTCAAGTGTCGTTCCCTGCTTTCTGGCATTAATCTCCAGAAAAAAAATCTCTCCCTGCTCTGTCACGATATAGTCACAGCCGAAAATCCCCCTGTACCCTTGCTTTGCCAGCCATTTTCCGACGGTACGGGTATAATCCTTCAGCTTTTGGATGCATGATTCCGGGGACTGGCTGGGAAAAACAGAGCCTGTAAACCTGTTTCCACCTTCAATACGCTGGTCGGCAACGCCGGCGATGTAAACCTCGTCAACCCCGGCAACAACAGCCAGAACGGTTGGATCGGATATATGCGGCACATACCTGCTGATCAGGTACGGGACATCCTGGTTTTGAAATTTATTTTCAATATCCCTGTCAGACAATGCCAGTATGCTGTTAATCCCGGCTGCACTGTATTCCTGGGTGACAAAGATACCGTCTTTCCATCTGTCCCACAGGTCATTGCAATTTTTTTTGCAATGCCTTGATACCGTCACAAACCCTGAAGTCGACAACCGGAACAAGCTGATTTAAATTGCTCATCTGAAATGTTTTATTGTTCATTTTTCTGGCAATCTGTTTGTCCGGCCCGAGGATTGTCACGCCGTTAATATCATCCAGGCTCAGCTGATGCAGGCTCTCATACATGTAGACAAACACCTCAGGCTGTCGTTTCAGGATATCGTCAATCAGAGTTTTTACCTGCGGATCATCTGAAACGGTTGCTGCAAAGTTAGATGCTGAAACCCGGCAGTTTACACTTGATCCGTATTGGCATTCAAAGGTGTCTTTTAAAGGATTGATAACGATTAGATTTTCATAGTTGTATTGTTCACACACATCCGGAACAATCGCAATAAAATCAAACTTTTGTTTGTGAATTCTTGTTAAGGCTTCTTTAAGAAAAACATTCAGCCCGTAGTTTTTTAATTCCCCAACATAAAGAAAATAGTGTGTATCTTCCTTAATGCGGTAGTTGGAAAAATGGGTAAATGACATTTTCGTTTCCTGATTTATATTCTGGTTAATCCCAGGTATCGGTGAGTTGCCCGATGCCGCCAAATTTCATTCAATCTGCCTCTCTTTTATTGTTTGCCCTCCATTTTAAGGGTGATTCAAATATGCCGATTCTTGTATGCCGACATGCAAAATCAACGCCACACAATAATTATTCTATATTGGCATAAAGATTGCTGTATCTTTTTTTATTTAAGCACCTAAAATGCTTGCCAAACAGATCAATTAAAACAGATGAAAAGCATAAAAAGTCAATTATTTTTTTCAATTTTTACACACCCCATAAAATAAGGTGAATACTATGGACTATGATTGTATTATCTTTGAAAAAAAAGACCACATTGCCATAATCAAACTCAACCGGCCCAAGGTGCTGAATGCCATGAACCGGCAGTTGTGGATCGAAATGCAGGATGCCCTTGAAATCATCAAAGAGGACAGCACCCTAAAGGCCCTGATCATTACAGGAGAAGGGCGTGCTTTTTCCACCGGTGCTGATTTAAAGGATTCAAAGGACCGCAGCATTGAAGACTATAGATTGTACCTTGAATCCCTGCAGGAAGCATCCAGAAAAATCATTCGATTTGAAAAACCCACCATTGCGGCTATTAACGGGTATGCACTGGGCTCAGGATATGAACTGGCACTGGCCTGTGATATCAGGATCGCATCCGATAAGGCCCTGATCGGTTCTCCCGAGGCCAAGGTAACGTCATCTGTAACCGGGGGCGCTTTCAGGCTGGTGCAGGACCTTGTCGGTCCCGGCAAAGCAAGGGAGCTTTTATTTACAGCCGAATATATTGACGGCACCGAGGCTGAGAGGATCGGTCTTGTGAACAAAGCCGTCGCTCTGGATGATCTGATGGACGAAGCCATGAACATGGCCCAAAAAATCGTTAAAAATTCCTCTTTCTCCCTGAAACTGATTAAAAAAGGGTTTCTGATGGCCCAGGGTGAATGCAGCCTTGAAGCATTAATGGAGTATGAAACAGAAGCATGTCTCGCCTGTGTATCCACCAAGGAAAGAGAACTGTCTCTGGAAGATTTTGAGCAGAGGAAACAATAAATCAACCACCCCGCCGCAAGCCTTGTTGGTATTTATTTCATAAATATCCTTCGGCCAAGGGCAATGGGATATGGGTTTATAGCTTATGCCGTTTAAAAAACAAACGGCGACCGCTATAAACTTGATTCGGAAGATTGATTTTAATCGCAGCAAGCTGCGGGGAATTAAACCCAATCATGATTAAAGGATAAAAAAATGCTGGATAAAGTGCTCAACGCCAAGTCCGTCGCCATCATCGGGGCCTCCAAGAACAAGACCAAAAGGGGCTACCAGGCTATTAAAACTTTAAAATCAGATGGTTTTGAAGGACAGATTTACCCGGTCAACCCAAAAGAAGAGATGATCCTGGGATTGACCTGCTACAAAGATATTACCGATATCGAGGGGCCGGTGGACCTGGCCCTCATCACCACACCTGCCAGGACCATCCCCGGTATTTTAAAACGATGCGGTGAAAAAAACGTATCCGGTGCCGTCATCATTGCAGGCGGCTTCAGGGAGCTTGGAGAAAAAGGGAAAGAGCTTGAGAAGCAGGTCGTTGAGGCGGCACAAGAGACCGGTGTCCGGCTGATCGGGCCGAACACCTCCGGTATGATCAACCTGAAGAGCAACCTGAATCTTGTGGGCATTCAAAATGCACCCAAAGGCAATATTGCGCTGCTTTGTCAAAGCGGGAACATGGCCCTGACCTTGATCACTGAGGCAACCATACGAAAGCATGAAGGATTCACCTACTATGTGGGCGTTGGAAACGAAGCCGACATCAAATTCCACGAATACCTGGAATTCTTCAGAAATGATCCAGACACCAAATCCATTCTTATGTACGTTGAAGGAATGAGCGAAGGCCGCAAGTTCCTGCAGGAGGCCCATAAAACCAGCCGGGAAAAACCGATCATTCTTTTGAAGAGCGGGCGCTCTGCCACGGGTAAAAAATCGGCCGGTTCCCATACCGGCTCTCTGGCTGGTATGAGCGAGGTCGCCAAACTTGCCTATGAACGGGCAGGATGCATCGTGATCGAGAACTCGGATGAGCTTTTCCCGGTGGCGGAAACCCTGTCCAGCCAGCCGGCCATTAAAAACAACTCCATCGCCATCCTGGCCGATGGCGGCGGCCATGCAACGATTGCGGCAGACCTGCTGTCAGACCACGGTGTTCTATTGCCTGAACTGTCTGAAAAAACCAAAGGGAAACTGCGGAAAATCCTGCCTGAAGCTGCATCTCTCATCAACCCGGTGGATGTGGCCGGCGGTACCGATGCCGACCCCAGTCTCTTTGCCGATTGTGCCAAAATCATTTTAAAAGATCCCAGTGTCGGCGGGCTATTGGTTGTCGGTCTTTTTGGCGGTTACGGCATTCGTTTTGAAAAAAGCCTGGCCATCGGAGAAGAGGCTGCGGCGCACAGATTCGGCAAGATGGTCGGCAAAAGGCGCAAACCTATTTTCATCCACTCTCTTTATAGTTCATACGAATCCCACGCCCTGGACCTGCTGCGTCACTACGACATCCCGGTCCATGATTCTCTGGACATTTCCTGCAAATGTGTCGCCTCCCTTTGTAAGTACGGCAACTATGTAAAATCCTATCAAACAAAAACCAATTTTCAATTTAACTGGACTGCCAAAGCAAAACCACAAGGCAATCAAATCATTGAGAACGCCAGAAAAGAAGGGCGCAACGTCCTTTTAGAGCATGAGGCAAAACAACTCATTGCTCTCCATGGTGCCCCCACCGATGTGGGCCAGGTTGCCACCAGCAAGGAGGAGGCCTGGCAGATTGCGAAGTCCTTTAAAGGCGATGCAGTGCTAAAAATCGTATCACCTGACATCCTTCACAAAAGTGATGCCGGCGGTGTCAAACTGGGAATCGGGTCTGAAAGCCAGGTCAAAAAGGCCTATGAACAGATTGTTAAATCCGCTGGTGCCTATAATCCGGATGCAGACATACGCGGCATTCTTGTCGCCCCCATGGCCAAAAAAGGGCTTGAAATCATTATTGGAACCAAAATTGATGAACAGTTCGGACCGGTCATTATGTACGGTCTTGGCGGCATCATGGTTGAAATCATGAAGGATGTTACCTTCTGGGTGCTGCCGGTATCCCCCACTGCCTGCAAAAAAATGCTGGAGGACACCCGTTCTTCCATTATTTTAGATGGGGTAAGGGGCCATCAGGGATATGACAAAAAAACGCTCAAAAAGCTGATCGCCATATGCTCTGAACTCATTGAGTCCTATCCCCAAATCCAGGAAATGGATTTAAACCCGGTGCTTTTGTATGAACAAGGGCTGGATGTGGTGGATGCCAGAATTATTTTAAAAAACGACCCTGAATAATCAACACAAACGGCTTGATGAAATCCTCAAATGTGATGAAATCCTCAAACCCGCCCATGGGGCCGGTGTAGAACAGTTACAATTCTTTTCATCCGCACAGGTTCCGGCCAAGTTGATCATATCCTCAACTTGACCGGGATCGTTACGGCCCGAACCATCCGGTTCCATACCCATTTGGATGCTGGCACAAAGATTGCTCTTTTAGATCGTGATAATCATAAAATGAAGAAAGAAAGGGGGAAAGGCTACATTCGATAATTTTAATTAACCATTTTGCATAACAGCAAAAAAACAGTATTTGATTAATTTAATTTTGGAGGTTCACATGAAAAAGTTATTTGTATTAGGAATTGCAGCATTTTTCGGACTGGTATTGTTTTTTGGTTCAGCGCCTGTTCAGGCAGGGGACCAGACCTTTGTAACGATCGGAACCGGCGGCGTTACCGGCGTTTATTATCCGACAGGCGGCGCCATTGCCCGTCTGGTTAACAAGGGGAAAAAAGTCCATGGCATCCGTGCAACCGTAGAAAGCACCGGTGGTTCTGTCTATAATTGTAACGCGATCAGAGCCGGCGAACTCGACATGGGTGTTGCACAGTCTGACTGGCAGTATCATGCATATCACGGCACCGCCAAATTTGCCGACAAAGGTCCCAACAAAGACCTGAGAGCTGTTTTCAGTGTTCACCCCGAACCGTTTACTGTTGTTGCAAGAAAAGATTCCGGTATTAAAAACTTCATGGATCTTAAAGGCAAACGCGTCAATATCGGAAACCCCGGTTCCGGACAGCGCGGCACCATGGAAGTTGTTATGAGCGCCCTTGGATGGACAAAGGCTGATTTCAAACTGGCTTCCGAATTAAAATCTGCTGAACAGTCAAAAGCCCTTTGCGATAATAAAGTTGATGCCATTGTATTTACAGTTGGACATCCCAATGGATCTATCCAGGAAGCCTGTACCTCCTGTGATTCCGTACTTGTTAATGTAGACGGACCTGCCATTAAAAAACTGGCCGCAGACAATGATTATTACAGAATGGCTTCCATCCCCGGCGGCATGTACAGAGGCAACCCTGATACAACCACCACATTTGGTGTTGGTGCAACATTTATCTCTTCTGCCAAAGTTCCGGAAAATGTTATCTATAACGTTGTTAAAGCGGTTTTTGAAAACTTTGACCAGTTCAAAAAACTTCATCCCGCATTTGGCAACCTGAAAAAAGAAGAAATGATCAAAGACGGTCTGTCAGCACCCCTCCATGACGGTGCAAAAAAATATTATAAAGAAGCCGGCCTTCTTTAATTAATATCGCAAGTTGATATCCGGCGTGTGCAGCCATCACGGCTGCACACGTTTATTATTTTTTTGATTCAAGGAATTTCGTTAATGATGTAACCATCCTTTTTCCCATGGAGGAATCGTCACAATGACCGAAGCAAATAGCACTGCAGTCGATCAGGATGCACTGCAAGAGATGATTGCCGAGGCGGATACCGGAGCCCGAAACCCCGTCGGCACGATTCCCAAAAAAGTCCTATTCTTTGTCCCCTTAATCTGGACACTGTTTCAATTATGGTATGCCTCTCCCCTGCCATTTATATTTAATATTTTTGTATTTAATTCCACTGAAGCCCGGGCCATTCATCTGGCGTTCGCCATGTTTTTAGCCTACACAGCATATCCGACATTCAAGTCATCTCCCAGGAATTACATCCCGGTACAGGACTGGTTTATCGCCTTTGTGGCGTCATTTTGCGCAGCCTACCTGTTTATATTCTATGCCGGGCTTTCCGAACGCCCGGGAGATCCGACCACCCTGGACCTTGTGGTATCCGTTATCGGGCTCGCCCTGCTTCTGGAAGCCACGAGAAGGGCTCTTGGGCCGCCGTTGATGGTCGTGGCCACTGTGTTTTTGATCTATACTTTTGCAGGCCCCTACATGCCGGATGTCATTGCCCATAAAGGGGCAAGTCTCACCAAAGGGATGTCCCATTACTGGCTGTCCACCGAAGGGGTTTATGGTGTCGCATTAGGGGTATCCACCGGCATGGTGTTCATGTTTGTGCTGTTCGGGTCTTTGCTGGAGTCCGCCGGTGCGGGTAATTATTTTATCAGAACGGCCTTTGCAGGCCTAGGTCACATGCGGGGCGGACCTGCAAAAGCTGCAGTTGTATCCTCCGGCATGACAGGTCTTGTATCAGGATCCTCCATTGCCAATGTGGTCACCACCGGGACCTTTACGATTCCATTGATGAAAAAAGTCGGGTTTCCGGCTGAAAAAGCAGGTGCCGTAGAGGTTGCCGCATCCACGAACGGCCAGCTGACACCGCCGGTCATGGGGGCCGCTGCCTTCTTGATGGTGGAGTATGTGGGGATTTCCTATGTGGAAGTTATCAAACATGCCTTTTTACCGGCCATCATTTCCTATATTGCCCTGGTCTATATTGTCCATCTTGAGGCCTGCAAACTGGGTCTTGAGGGTATGGAAAAAACCGTTACCAAAACAGTTGCTCAAAAACTTTTATCCTTTGTGATGACGATTTTGTTTATTATTATCATCGGCGGCGCCACCTATTACGGCCTGGGATGGATTAAAACCGTTGCCGGCGGGGCCACCATTTATATTGTATCCGTGCTTCTGGCGGCAGCCTATTACGGACTAATCTGGCTTGCCTGCCGGGTGCCGGAGCTTGAAGTCACCCACGAGATCACAAAACTTCCGGATCTAAAAGAGACGGCCCAGGCCGGGTACTACTTTCTGTTGCCCGTAGTGGTGCTGATGTGGTGTCTGACTGTGGAACGGTTATCACCGTCCCTGTCCGCTTATTGGGCCACCATGCTGCTGATTTTCATCGTATTGACCCAGCGGCCCTTAAAAGGTCTGGTCAGAAAAGCATCCGGACCGGATTTTTCATTTAAACAGGGATGGGATGAACTTATTGACGGTCTTGTCTCCGGTGGCCGGAACATGATCGGTATCGGTGTTGCCACGGCTGCGGCCGGTATTGTTGTCGGAACGGTAACCCTGACTGGAATCGGTCTTGTCATGACTGAATTTGTGGAGTTCATCTCCGGCGGTAACCTGATGCTGATCCTGTTTTTCACAGCCATTATCAGCCTGATCCTGGGCATGGGTCTTCCCACCACAGCCAATTACATTGTTGTCTCCACTCTGATGGCACCTGTTATTGTTGAGCTTGGAGCCCAGAATGGTCTTATCGTTCCTTTAATCGCGGTACACTTATTTGTCTTCTATTTTGGCATTCTGGCCGACGACACCCCGCCTGTAGGGCTTGCCGCCTTTGCTGCGGCAGGAATATCAGGGGGGGATCCCATCAGAACAGGTATCCAGGGTTTTGGCTATGATATCAGAACAGCTATTCTGCCGTTTCTGTTTATCTTTAATACCGAGTTGCTCATGATTGGTATCGGAACCTGGCTGCACCTGGTTATCGTCATTGTTGCATCCGTGATTGCCATGCTGGTCTTTGCTGCTGCCACCCAGAGATTTTTCCTGACCCGAAACAGGGTGTGGGAAACCCTGGCACTGCTGCTGATTGCCTTCACGCTGTTCAGACCCGGTTTTTTCTGGGATAAAATGTTTCCCCCGTATATTGAAAAGCCCGGCAGCGAACTGGTACAGATTGTAGAAAAAATCAAACCCGGTGCCATGCTCAGGCTTGATATCAAAGGCGAATCCATGAATGGTGAAGAGTACACGAAAGCGTTGATGCTGCCCGTTGGCAGTGCCAAAACCGGTGCTGAACGCCTCAATGAAATCGGGTTTGAAGTCCGGAATGAAGACGGCAAAGTCATAGTGGACAATGTGGTCTTTTCAAGCAAGGCTGAAAAAATGGGCGTGGATTTTGACCAGGAAATACTTCAGATCAATCTGCCTTCTGAACGGTTGCCCAAACAGCTCATGTTCATACCGGCCATTGCCCTGCTCGCGTTGATATACGTGTTGCAGCTAAGGAGGCGGGACGCCTTGGCGGCCGCAACCTAAGATTGTTTTATGATATTTTTTTGTAAAGGATATTTTCAGGCGCGCCTAAAACCTTACAGGAGTGAATCATGTTTAAAAAGATACTGGTACCCATTGATGTGGAATATCCACGGACATCAAAAGCCGTTTTTGATAATGCTGCGGATATTGCAAAACTTTCCGGGGCACAGATCCGGCTGGTCAGTGTCATGCCGGGCTTCAGCATGCCCATCGTGGCATCTTTTGTGACAGAAGAGATGAAGTCCGAGGCTCAAAAGGAATTTAAAACGGCGTTAAAGGAGTTTACCGATAAAAACTGCGGTGAAAATGTTTCCGCCAAAGTTCTTGTGGGTAAAAATCATGATGTCATATTGAAAATGGCTGAAAAATGGGAAGCCGACCTGATCGTGGTCTACCACAATCACCGGCGTAAGGTGAATGAAGCCTTTTCCCAGTCATGCGCCCAGAAAATTGTTAAAAATGCCGAGTGTTCGGTATTACGGCTGCGCAATGTTTTAAGCTGAACCCTGTCTGTATCATCCGTTCAGGAATCCTGCGACAGGATTTCTGAACGGATCTTTTTTTGTTTTCAAATTTTATCCCCCAGCAGGGCCTTGCACATCTGCCTGATCATCCCTATTTTTCGGTAGTGACTCAATAGCAACAGATATTATATATGAATTTCATGGTCAATCCGGTCAAAGGGATTGAACCCCGGCCGGTTTCAATGTATAGTCGCTACCTGAAAATAAAATATAGTGGAGATAGTTTTGAAACTGTTTAAGAAAAAAACACTCACAGGACTTGCCCGAACCTGCGGTTGAGCGGCCAAAATCGGTCCGCAAGTCTTGTCGGACACATTAAAAGGGCTTCGCTCTCTTTCTGACCCCAACCTGCTGGTGGGGTATGATACTGCTGATGATGCGGCTGTCTACAAGGTTTCTGATGACACCGCCATGATCAACACCGTTGATTTTATTACCCCGCCGGTGGATGATCCGTACTGGTTCGGACAGATTGCCGCAGCCAACTCCATTTCCGATATTTATTCCATGGGTGGCAGGCCCCTGACCGCGTTGAATGTTGTTATGTTTCCTTCCAAAATACTGGATAAGGGCATTTTAAAACAGATGCTTCAGGGGGGCCATGACAAGGTGGCACAGGCCGGCGCCGTTATTGCCGGCGGCCATTCCGTGGATGATGAAGAACCCAAATACGGTCTTTGCGTCAACGGTGTTGTCCATCCGGATAAAATACTGACCAATGCCGGTGCAAAACCGGGTGATGCCCTTGTTTTAACAAAACCCATCGGGTCCGGTGTTTTGTTCAACGCCGTCCGGTCCGGGAAGCTCTCCTTTGATCTGCTTGAAAAAGATGTCCTGCCCATGGTTGCCCAGCTGAACAACAAGGCCATTCAGGCCGGACGGGGTTATGACATCAATGCCTGTACCGATGTCACAGGATTTGGTATTTTAGGCCACTTAATGGAAATGGCCATTGGCAGCATGACACGTTTTGCCATTAACCATAACGCCCTGCCCATATACCCCTATGCCGCGGATATGTATAAAAAAGGGGAAACAACCGGCAGCAATAAAGCCAACCGGAAAATGGTGCACTCGTATGATTTTGTCATAAAAAAAGATCTAAACCGCGTAGAGCAAAGCCTTTTATATGATCCTCAGACATCCGGGGGGCTGATCCTTTCACTGCCTGCCGGTTCTGCGGACGCGCTGGTTGCCGACATGAAAAAAATGGGGGTTCCGGATGCCGTTAAAATCGGAGAGGTGCATACCGGGTCTTCCGGAATTGATCTTATTTAGTGAGTGGACGAAAACTCACCCATCTGCTGCGTTGCTGCAACATACTGCCAAATTATAAATCGGGCCTCATGTACAGTCGTACACTCCGGTTTCAGAATTTATTGCGCCTTGCATATGGGCAACTTTTCGTCCACTCACGGAGTTTCCGGTCATAAACTAAGGAAAGGATCGGCTTCAAAAAAACCTCATATATAAAAAAGCAAACCCGCGGCAAAGGGCTGATTAACCTTTACCGCGGGCTCTGGAGTGACGCGATTCAACTTATAATTACAGCAATCACTATAATTATATTCCACACTATTGACGCAGCAGAGGCAATCGCCAAAGACCCGACACCTGAAAATCAGTATCGTTACGTCAAGTCGTCTGTTCAACTAATGTGATAATTTAACACCAACACAGATAGCCATTATCTATGGCTATCTGTTTTTCCAGACCGGCCGTCTTTTTTCCTCAAAACTGGCGATCCCTTCCAGGGTATCTTCGGTTTTCATCATGGTATTGAGAAAATAGTTGCTGACCAGGTCAACACCCTGGAAAAAACTGGTGCCGATATGGCGTTTTACCGCCCGTTTGTTCAAGCGGATGATCAAGGGACTTGCATGGCAGATCTGTTTTACCTGGCCATCCACAACTGCCTGAAACTCATCCACGGATGCCACCTTTGACACAAATCCAAGATCTTTGGCATCCTGTGCAGAATAGTTCTGGCCGGTGGTGAGAATTTCAATGGCCTTGGCCGGTCCCACAAGTTCCGGCAGTCTTAATGCCGCATACGGCGGGAAAAACCCCAGCTTTATTTCCGGCTGTCCCAGGATGGCTTTTTCAGAGGCGATCACGATATCACAGGCAATGGCAAGCTCCATACCGCCGCCAAGACACGCACCGTTTACAGCCGCGATGATCGGGATGTCAATCATATTGATCAGTTCAAAAATACGATTAAAGGTCGCCACCATAGCATCAACGTTACCGGGGGCATGATCCGCCACCTCAACACCGGCACAAAAACTTTTTCCCTCACCGGTGATGACAACACACTTGAGATCGTCGTTGGCTGCAATCTTTTCAAGCTCTGCATTGAGTTCGTCCATCATCGGAATGTCAAGAACATTGTGCTTGGGTCGATCCAGGACAATCCTGGCCACCTGGCCGTCATTTTCAATTTTTAAAAACTTGGGTTCTGCCATTTTGGTCCTCCCATTTGGCCTTTTGGTTTGGCCGTTCCATTTGGCCTCTCCGGTTTTATGTAATGATTAATATCTTTTAAAAGCCTTTGCCTAAAAAAACAAAGGCTTTTATTTTCTGTCTGGGTCAAATCCCCTTGGAATCTGCCCATGGCAGTTATCCTTTGATAATCCTGGGTGTAATCAAATGATGCTGCGGACAGATGGATTTGGGATTCTGGTAGGCAGCCCCTGCAAAGGCTTTCAGATAATCGCGCAGGGCACCCATTTTTACCACTTCATCCACCATACCGTGTTTGGCACAATAGCCAGGTCTTGAATTATCATGGTATTCCTGTGCCAGCTGGTTCATTTTTTCAATGATCGGTTCCAGGGGACGACCGGCATCCTTTTCTTTTACCAGGCGTCTTGAAAAGCTGGCGGCTGCAGCGGTTTCACCATGCATCACAGCAATTTCCGTGGTGGCGATGCCTAAAGTAAATGCATTGTGACGGTTGGCTGTGGGGCCGCCCATGACATAATGGGCCGCAGCAGTTCCTTTTCTCAGGGTGATCAGCATCATGGGCACGTCGGTCTGCTGGATGGAATAGATCAAGGACTGCCCCAGTCCCAGAAGTTCTGCCTTCTCTGCAATATCACCGACATCAATTCCCGATGTATCCTGGAACCAGATCACAGGGATTCTATCCCGGCCGCACAAAGAGACAAACTCGTTCATTTTGATCAACCCCTGGCGGTAAAGCTTGCCGCCAATGCCGCCGTAATCGGCATATTCAGGATAATCTTCTCCCAGCCATCCCTGGTTGTTACCGATGATTCCCACAAGATACCCGTCCATTTTAACAAGGCCGGTATAAACTTCAGGACCGTAGTCGGGCCGAAATTCCGAATGTTCACTGCCGTCAACCAGGCGGGCAATGACCTCTTTGAAATTGTAAATCTGTTTCTGATTAAACGGCATGAGGCGGTAAAGATCTTCCGCCGGAAATTTCGGTGCCTTGGGTTCAGCCACCCGGAAGAATTTCGGATTATAGGCCGGCATGTCTTTCATGTAATCTTTAAGCCCGTCCAGAACCCCTTTTTCTTCTTCGTATACATACCTGAAAAAACCGGTTTCATCGTGATGAATCTCAACAGATCCCGGGGGTTTGGCTTTATACTGCTTGGCCGAATCAATCAATTGTTCCGCCCCTTCAAGATCAAAATATCCTTTGGGTGACATCCCGCTTAAAATACCGCCGCCGCCCACGGCAATGTTACAGTTTTTATGGGCAAAAAGAATGGTGGGGCTGATCCCCTGGTATCCGCCGCCGGCAGGGTTGGTCCCGTAAATTCCCGCCAGAACCGGAATTCCCAGTTGCTCAAGTTCGGCATGGCGATAGAAAGTAGTACCGCTGCCGCGTCTGTTGGCATAAAATTTTTCCTGGTTTGTCAGCTTCACCCCACTACAGTTCACCAGCCAGACCAGGGGGATGTTCAATCGTTTTGAAAGATCGGTGGCCCGCAGAATATTCTCAGGCTGGCCCGGAAGCCATGCACCTGCCATGACTTTATTATCAAATCCTGCCACAACGCACCATTTTCCTGAAATTTTGCACAGACCGTCAATGACATTGGTAGTTCCTTCGACATTGTCTTCAGGGTTAAAAATAGTATGCAGCGGATTCCAGGTTCCCGGATCAACCAGGTATTCAAGGCGCTGCCAGACGGTCATCACTCCTCTTGCATTTATTTTTTCAGTGGGAAGACCGGCATTTTTCACCTTATCAACTTCCTGGTCAATGCCGGCTTCTACTTCTTTGATATTTTTAACATTTTCTTCTGAACTCAACATCTGGCCTTTGTTAAGTTCAACACCAAAATCGTCCATTTTTTCAAAATATTGTCTCATGTGTCACTCCCGGTACAAAAATTAATATTTTTAGACCCGAATCCCTTGTGGAAACGATAATCTTTTATGATAACGCCACCTGGTTTTACCCAGGTAATTTAAAAACAGCCCACTTGACATTAAAGATTTCTTTAAGTATAGACCAAAATTGTCTTGTTTAAAAAAACATTTAATCCGAACAAGAAAAGAACCCAAGATCTTTTGAACAAAGGAGAGAAAAATGAGTACTGAAATTTTAGCCCCCATGCCCGGCACCATATTCAAAGTGCATGTCAGCCCTGGTGATGATGTTGTTGAAGGCCAGGAACTTCTCGTTCTTGAAGCCATGAAAATGGAAAATCCCATTGTAACAACAACTGCCGGCAAAATCAAAGAAGTCAGCGTTAACGTGGATGACAAAGTTGCCACCAAAGACGTTCTTATCGTTATCGAATAAGCTTTTTTTATTTGCCGTTTAAAGGCGATATCTGCAGGGAGCATTAACAAAAAGTGCTCTCTGCAGGATACAATCGGTCTCATCTCTTTTACTATATTCCTTTTTAAACTTATCCGGAGTGCTTTCAACGTTCCGGATAGGCACTTTTCCTTACCTGTTTCATATGGCAAAACAGCGTTCTAAGTGTCCCTATAGATTAAATAATTCCCCTGTTTTGTCAAGCTATTTCTTAGCTATAATCTAACTTTTTTCTTGACAAGACCCTTAAAATACTGTTTATGTATAATCAAACTACGAAACGTTGTTTTGACATGCAAAACAAAAACAGCAGATAGAATGACAAACGATACACATCAAAAAGTGATGGGGCTGAAAGCTGCCGTCCTTAAATATATCAAGACAGGTGACCACCTGTCCATCGGCGGGTTCACGGTGAACCGGAACCCCATGGCCGCCATTCATGAGATTATCCGTCAGAAAATCACAGACCTGCATCTTTATGCCCACTCCAACGGACAGGGGCTGGACGAACTTGTCGGTGCAGACGCCGTATCAAAAATCGAAATCGCATACTCGGGCAACGGCAGATTTGCCCCCACCTGCATTAACTTCAAGCGGCACGTAACCCAAAACCGACTCTTGATAGAAGATTATACCAATTTCCAGATGGCCCTGCGCTTTTTAGCCGGTGCCATGGGCCTGCCCTATCTGCCCACATCCGCCTCTTTAGGCACCGATATCATCAAACAATGGGGGTTTGATCCAAAATTGCGAGAAAAAGAACCCAAACTTGCCTCAAAAAAACTGGTGGTGGCAGATAATCCCTTCTCAAAAACAAAGACACCCGAAAAACTGGTGCTGGTCCCTGCCATCAATCCGGATGTGACCATTATCCATGCACAGAAAGCAGACACCAGCGGTACCACAAGAATAGACGGGCTGACATTTTGTGACATAGAGCAGGCCAAGGCTGCCAAAAAAGTGATTGTCACCTGTGACAAGCTTGTGGAACCCGGTACTTTGAACACAGATCCCGGTGCCAATCAACTGCCCTCGTTCTGTGTGGATGCGGTCGTCCATGTGCCCTATGGCGCTTACCCCACCGCCTGTTTTGGACAATATGATTATGATGCGCCCTTTCTGGATTCATACCGGGATATGGCATCCTCACAAGATAATTTTCAACAATACGTAAACGACTATATCCATGGCACCCGGGATCATGCCCAATACATTAAAAAAGCCGCCGGTGATCGGCTGGAACTGCTAAAGGCCGACCCCGTCACCGGGTATTCGGATCGGGTTTCACGCAAATGACACATTACTCCAAAAAAGAGATCATGGTGCTGGCTGCAGCCCGGCAGATCAAAAACGAGAATATCGTTTTCTGCGGCACCGGTATTTCCATGCTGGCTGCGGTGGCGGCGAAACATATCTATGCCCCTGACTGTATTATTTTCTTTGAAACCGGGGCCATTGATTCAAAGCTGGACAAACTGCCGCTGGCGGTTTCGGATTCCAGGGTCATGTACGGCGCCCAGGCCTTCTGCTCTCTGGTGGAATCTTTTTCCTTCATGCAGAATCCAAAAACGGCCGCCAACATCGTGGGAATCATCGGGGCGGCCCAGATTGATCCCTTTGGGAACTTGAATTCCACCATGATCGGTGATTATAAAAACACCCGGGTAAGATTCCCCGGCAGTGGCGGGGCCAGCGATGTGGCCTCCTTTGTGAACACGAATATTATTTTCATGACCCTTGAAAAACGAAAATTCGTCCCCAGGCTTGATTATATGACCAGCCCGGGCTGGCTCACAGGTGGTGACAGCCGGCAAGAGCAGGGTCTGTCACCCAAAGGGCCTGTTTGCGTGGTTACGGACATGGGAATCATGGGATTTGAAAAACAGTCCCGGCGCATGTATTTAAAAGAATTTTTCCCAGAGGTCGCCCCGCAGGATATCCAGGACAAAATGGGGTTTGAAATTGACGTGTCAAACGCTGTGGAAACAATCACCCCAAACACGTCCGAACTTAAAACGCTAAGAGAAAAAACCGATCCGGAACGATTGATTTTAACTTAAGGGGACTATGGATGAACACTAAAAATAAAAAACTGAACTCCATTGAAAAAGCCCTGGAAATTCTGCTCAAATTCCAGGAAGTCAAACCGTCCTGGGGTATCCGGGAACTGAGCACCCATCTGGAATTCAGCCCGGCCACCGTACAAAGGATTCTACAGGCCTTAAAATCCTATGAATTTGTAAGACAGGACCCTGATTCGCGCCAGTACTACATCGGCAATATTTTCTACCGGTTTCTTGAAAACCTGAACAGCTCGAACAACCTCACCCGCATCGGTAGAAAATTCATGGAGGACGTGGCGTTGGCCACTGAAGAAACCGCCCATTTGAATATCATTGAAGGCAACCTGAGAATCTGTATCGACACCATTGAATCCCCCAAGGTGTTAAAGGCGGGAATGCCCATCGGCAACCAGAGTCCCCTGTATGCCGGAGCCAGTGCAAAATGCCTGCTGGCATTTTGCAGTGAGGAGTTCCAGGACAATTATTTTAAAACCACAGAGATCCAGGCCCTGACGAAAAACACCATCGTCCAGGCGGACAAATTATTTGAAGAGTTATACAAAATAAAAGCTCAGGGATATGCCATCAGTCTTGGGGAACGAACCCCGGGCCTGGGGTCATTGAGTGCCCCTGTACTTAATTTTAAAGGAGAGATTCTTGCCAGTTTGAGCCTGGCGATACCTGAGATCAGGTTGAATCAAGAGGATCACCTTTCAAATTGCATTGATATATTGACCAGTGCCGCAAAATCATTTTCACAAGCCATGGGAATGGATGCCGGAAAACTTTAACCGCCACGGGCAGACCTGTTTTAGACACTGTCCGCAACAAACATGAAAAACGATGTATTTTACAACGTTATTTAAAATAAAACCACATAGGAGGAAGAATGGATTTTAAACTGTCAAAAGAGCTTCAGATGCTCCAGAAAGAAATCAGAAACTTTGCCAAAAAACAGATTGCACCCAATGTAAATGAGTGGGATGAGCAGCATTATCTCCCCATCAAAGAAGTGATGCGGCCTCTTGGAGAGCTGGGATTTTTCGGCACTGTTATCCCGGAAGAATACGGCGGAGAAGACATGGGCTTTCTGGCAGCCATGATCGTCACTGAAGAACTTGCAAAAGTATCCTCTTCCCTTCGCGTACAGGTAAATATGCAGGTCTTGGGATGTGCATACACAATTTTTCGTTACGGTAATGAAGAGGTGAAGAAAAAATATGTCGAAAAGCTGTGTACGGCTGAATACATCGGCGGTTTCGGTATTACAGAGCCGGATGCGGGATCTGATGTTATGGCAATGTCCACTGTTGCTGAAGACAAAGGCGATCACTGGCTGATAAATGGTTCCAAAACATGGATCTCAAATGCCGATGTTGCGGATGTTCTCATCTGCTATGCCTATACGGATAAAGACGCCGGTTCAAAAGGGATGTCTGCTTTTGTTATTGAACCGAAAAACTTTGACGGCATTAAAACGTCCGGTCTTGATAAGCTGGGCTCTTTTTCATCTCCCACAGGCGAAGTCTTTCTTGATAATGTAAAGGTTCCCAAAGAGAACATCCTGGGCAAACCCGGTGATGGCGCCAAAATCGTTTTCTCCTCTTTAAACCAGACCCGCCTGTCTGCTGCAGCCGGTGGTGTCGGTCTTGCCCAGGCATGCCTTGATGAAGCCACAAAATACTGCAATACCAGAAAACAATTTGGTGTAAAAATCGGTACCTTCCAGATGAACCAGGACATGGTTGCCCAGATGACCGTGGATATAGAATCCGCCCGTCTTCTGACATACAAGGCTGCCTGTGCAAAAGATGACGGCAAACTGAACAACGGTCTTGATGTTGCCATGGCCAAATACGCAGCTGGCGAAGCCGCCACAAAATGCTCCAATTTTGCCTTGAGAATCCTTGGCGCATACGGTTACTCAACCGAATACCCGGTGGCCAGATACTACAGAGATGCCCCGACCTATTCAATGGTTGAAGGTTCTGCCAATATCTGTAAAATGATCATTGCGCTGGATCAGCTGGGTTTCAAGAAAGCAAACAGATAAACCAACCACTTGTGCCGCAGGCGAGCGCCGGTCACGCTGTTTCCCGTGCGATCGCCTGCACAAGCCAAGGAGAAAAAGGTGGACCCGATGGACCCAAAAGAAATTGCAAAAAAAACTGGCAAAACCGCCAATCTCTATTTTTCAACCGTAAAGGATGAAGAAAAACCCTATAACCTGTGGCGGCACTTTGACAAAGACCTGGCCCGGGATATGTCCCTTTATATTACCGGCCAGATGTACTCCCGGGAAAAAATCCCTCATAAAACCCGGCAATTGATTACGGTTGCGGCGTTAACGGTTCTTGTCCGGCCCGATGAGCTTAAACTTCACACCCATGCTGCTTTAAATGTGGGCTGTGCTCAAGAAGAGGTGGCTGAAGTCATTTTTCAGACAAGCATCTACGGTGGTGTTCCTGCGGCGAATACGGCCCTGACCGTTCTTAAGGAAGTGATAGAAGAACGCGACGAAGAATAAACATATACACATAAAGGCAGCTAAAAGTATAGAGGCCAAAGCACCAAATAGCCTGATACTTTTACGCCTTTTTTGCCCTGACCCGGGTATCTCATAAATTTCTTTACTGAGATATCCGGGCACATGAGAATAAGATGGTCGTACAAGATTTCTTAGACCTTGCCAACAAGGTAATTAAAAAAGAAAAATTGTCTCATAAACAGCTGCGTGGCATCATTGACCTGCCTGAAGACCGGGTATTTGACCTGCTGCCCGGCGCCGGCTTTATCCGTGAGACCTATTTTAAGAACCGAATTCACCTTTGCGTGATCTGCAATGGCAAATCCGGGAAATGTTCTGAAGACTGCACTTTTTGCGCCCAGTCAAAATACTATGAAACCCAGATTGATACCTATCCGCTGTTGTCAGAAAAGGATTTACAGCAGGATGCAAAAGATTTGAAAGACACGCCGGTCAACCGCTATTCAATTGTCACCAGCGGCAAGGGACTGTCTCCCGGTGAGATTGGGACGGTGTGTAAGGCCTATAAAGGCATCCGGGATTTAAAACTCTCCTTGTGCGCCTCGCTGGGAATCTTGGATACGCCGTCACTTGAAAAGCTGTCTGACGCGGGGGTATCACGGTATCATCACAACCTTGAAACCGCCAGAAGCCATTTTGACCAAATCTGTACCACCCACACCTTTGACCAGCGCATTGATACTATCAAGGCTGCCAAAAAAGCGGGCATGTCCATCTGTTCCGGCGAGATTTTCGGCATGGGGGAAACATTTGAACAGATCCTGGAGCAGGCCCTTGAACTGAGAAGCCTTGATGTGGATGCGGTTCCCTTAAATTTTTTATCCCCCATTCCCGGCACCCCGCTTGAAACCACTGATCAGCTGACCCCGCTGCGCTGTCTGAAAATCATCGCGCTGTTCAGATTTGTTCTGCCGGACCGGCAGATCCTGATCTGTGGCGGCAGAGAGGCCAATTTAGGACTGTTGCAGCCATTGATCTTTTTTGCCGGGGCCAGCGGTATCATGACCGGCAATTACCTGACCACCAACGGCCAGGCACTGGAGAATGATCTTGATATGCTGGAACAGCTGGGGCTGGCTCCGGATAATGGTGGAAAATAATGCCATTGCAAATCGCTATACCCTGAATTATCACGATCTATTTTTCAGGAACCTTATTTTTTCCTTAGCTGCAGGACCCGGGTTTACAAAGCAGTGTGTTCCAGACACCGTCAGGGCATCGTCTTTCAATGACATGCACTTTCTTTTCCGACAAACGGTCCATCACTTTTTTGGCTTCTGAATTTAACAGCCCGGACAGGATGATCCATGGTTTGCGTAAAAAATGGGGGTGTTCTATGATATGCCGCATCACGTCATAGTGAATATTGGCCACCATCAGGTCACAGGGCAGCGAGACCACCTGCTCTCCTCTTGCCTGGAAAGCCACAATCCGGTCTCCAAACCCATTGAGCCGGATGTTGTTGAGCGTGGTCTTGACTGCCAGAAAATTAAAATCACATGCCAGAACTTTTTTACTGCCCAAAGCCGCAGCTCCCAGGGACAAAAGGCCGGTTCCCGTACCGATATCCAGCACCGTGTTGATGTTGTTTTGGGTTAAAAGCCGGTAGATAAGAAAAAGACAGTCCTCAGTTGTCTGATGCCGGCCTGTACCGAACACCACCCCGGGATCCAGCATCACCTGTATTTCATCCGGGCTGACCGGATCCGGTCTTTGCCAAGGGGGAAAAACACACAGATCATTAATATAATATGGTTCAATCCTGTCACCATGCCATTGTTCACCGGTCATTTCATACTGATCCGCCAGTCTGGCATTGTGGCTGCAAGTTTCAATATGTCTAATTTCAGTATCACTGGGTTTTGAAAAAAAGAGAAAGGAGATCTCGTCATCGACCCAGTTCCCCAGGTATGACGTCATTGTTTCTATGGATCGGTCAACCTGGGGGATACCTTCAAAATAATAAATATAGAGTTGTTCATATGGATTTTTCATGGAAGGGTTCATCAACTTTTCTTAGATATGGCCGGCAAAAAAACACTGAATACTGTTCCCTTGCCCTTTGCGCTTTCCACAGTGGTAAATCCACCGTGATTATCGACAATACCGTAGACGGATGCCAGCCCGAGACCGGTACCGGCCCCCAGGGGTTTCGTGGTAAAAAACGGATCAAAGATTCGGGGGATCAACTCCTTATCAATCCCGGCACCTTCGTCTTCGATACTGACCTTTACAAATCGACCCGACACAATCTTATTTAACCGCACCTGTGCTTTGTGAAGAACAATATTCCGGCTTTCTACAATCAACCGTCCGTTTTGCGGCATGGCCTCGGACGCGTTCAGCAGCAGATTCATCACAATATGCTCCATCTGAGACCGGTCTGCCGTAACACTCCACATATGGGGTTCATACCGGCAAACAAGATCGATATCCTTTCGGGTCCGCCTAAACATCTCAAGATTGATTCGTATAATTTCATTTAAATTCAACGGGCCGGGAGTGTACTTCCCGCCCCTGGCAAATCCTAAAAGCTGTTTAATGGATTCTGACCCGTTATCCACAAGCTCTCTTATTTTTTCAGCTTTCTGAGCCCCAGGATGCCCCGGGTCCACCTGTTTTTGAATCAGGGATGCATACCCGGTTATGGCCATAAAAAGGTTGTTGAACTCATGGGCAATACC
Organism: uncultured Desulfobacula sp.; assembly: GCA_964562385.1. Classification (GTDB taxonomy): domain Bacteria; phylum Desulfobacterota; class Desulfobacteria; order Desulfobacterales; family Desulfobacteraceae; genus Desulfobacula. The sequence goes on along the minus strand of CAZLTD010000029.1, from coordinate 7,202 downwards.
ACCGGCCAGGGTACCGATGGCCTCCATTTTCTGAACATTTAAAAGCCGGGTTTCGATCTCTCTTCTCTCTTCAACCTGGTGAATCAGTTGTGAGTTAGTTTCATTGAGTTTCCGGGTTCGATCCGCCACCATATCTTCCAGGTTATTGCGGTGATTCTCAAGCTGATCCCAGCTTAAAACAAACCGCTCCTTTAATTTTAAAAATGCCCCCTTCACCTGCCGGATCTCTTCGGCCTCTTCGGGTGTCTGACTGAAATCAACCGTTTCCAGGTGCGATCGCAGGGTGTTGCCGCTGTCTGCTGTGTAAAGTACGGACAATTTGTTTGAAAATTCTTCCAGCGGTTTCAATCCACGACGAAGCCGCCAGTAAATCAGCAGCAGGGTGACAGTCAGCACACAAAAAGAGGTTCCCAGCACACCGCCAATCAGGAAAATCAGATGCTGTCTTAATCCCTGGCCGGAATACCCCATCCGAATCCTGCCCAGTTTTTTCCCTTTGTAAGTCACATCCCAGTAGGTATCAAATACGGACTCATTTTTACGGCCCCGCTTCTGCTGCCTGTCAAAAAGATCCTTATTTAACCGGGCATGATAAATCTCAAACCGACCTGAATTTATTTTGGTCTGATCGCTTTGCCCTGCCCTGAAAAGCGGTGTTGACAAGTTTTTAATAGTAGCGGTTTCGAATGTTCTTTTACCGATCTGTTGCTCATCATCAGCAACCAGAATTTCCCCGTCCATATCTGACAGGGAAAAATACAACACGTTGGGATTGGCGGACTTAATATTTGATAGGACAATCATCAGATCCTGATAGTTTGACTCAAACGGCAACTGTTCTATCCGGTTTTTAATGATCCGGATCTCATAATATAGCCGGTTCAATTCTATCTGCTGATACCGCTGTTTTTCATACCAGGTCACCAGCGCCGTTACCAGTAAAATAATAATCGTCACAACAATAAAGACTGAGCTGAATAATTTTTCCTGGAGGCTGTTTTTGAAAAACATACGGCTCAATCTATCCAATTTTTTTCAAGGGGAAGTGCCGGGACAATTGCCGGGATAAGAATTTTTACCGTGGAATCGACCACACGAGATGACATGGACGCTTGAGTGGCGATGGTGCAAAGACAATCAATCGTCACGAGAAGACGATGGACAGGTGCTGCAAACCAAAACAGGCGTAACATCATACAGACTGTTTTCTTCATTTCATTCCCTTTTCCCATCCATACTTCAAATTTAAAATTTGACAATTGCCAAATAATAAAAAATAATCTTTTTCATTTAAAAACACAAGAAAGAGTTCTATTCCATGAAATTCATCAAACTTATTGCCCAATTCGAGGCCCCGGACATCGGCCTTGCCGAAGAATTGATCTGTGACATTTTTTTTGATTTTAATCTAAAAGGAGTGGTCTGTGATGTTCCGTTGGAAGAGCCGGATGAAGGGTTCGGCACCGACACACTGCCCAAACCTGATCACTTTTCCATTACTGGTTTTTTCCCTTTGATGGATGCATCAAAAGTCATTATCAAAACCATTGAACAAAGAACAAAAGAGCTGTCCCGGCTGGACATAGACGTTATGGTATCCTCAACGATTGTGGACGAAAAAGAGTGGGCCGACGCATGGAAAGACTATTTTGAAGTCACCCCCATTACCGATAAAATTATTGTCAAGCCTGAATGGAAACCCTACACCCCCAAAGAGGGGGAACTTTTGATCCATCTTGACCCGGGCATGGCGTTTGGTACCGGCACCCATCCCACCACCGCCATGTGTATTCAATTAATTCAAAAATATCTTAGCCCCGGCCATACATTTTTAGATATCGGTACCGGATCGGGCATCCTGATGATTGCTGCGGCCAGGCTTGGGGCCGGTCACATGACCGGGATCGATACTGATGATGCAGCCGTCCACATTGCCGGTGATAATCTTACCAAAAACCGGATAGATGAGCGCGCCTATAATCTTGCCTGTACGACCATTGACAAGGCTGATGACAAAAAATACCATATCATTGCCGCCAACATCATTGCCCAGGTTATTGTTGATATCACCCAAGAGATCGCCGACAGGATGGACCCGGATACCACTGCGATTCTTTCCGGAATCATCAAGGAACGCATGCCGGATGTGCAAGGGGCGCTTGACACCCAGAACCTTGTAGTCACCGAAAAAATCACCATTGACGAATGGGTTGCCCTGGCCGTTAAAAAACAGCCGTAATCCCACATAATGGTTCTAAAATAATGTTCCGATTCAATGTCTCTCATCTATACGGGCTGGGCAAGCAAATGACACTGTCAGTATAGCGTTGACAAACTTTTTAGTTATGCCCAACTCAAGTTCATATCAGAACATATTTTTGTCATTTGCTATGGTTGCATTGAAAGATCTGAACCGAACGTGATATAGAACCTCCACGACCATCATTAACTAAAAATTTTGGAAACTACCTAATGAAAAACTTTACCCCTGGCGATAGATATACACGAATTAAAACCATTGACTCCCACACGGCCGGCGAACCCTTCAGGATTATTACCGACGGGGTACCGCAGCCCATCGGCAGCACCATTCTTGAAAAACGAAAATTTGCCAAAGAAAATCTGGATCATATTCGGAAAATATTGATGTTTGAACCCCGCGGCCATGCAGATATGTATGGATGCTTTGTCACGCCCCCGGTCACCGAAAACGCCGACTTTGGCGTCCTTTTCATTCACAATGAGGGATTCTCCACCATGTGCGGTCACGGCATCATTGCACTGACCACCGTTGCCATTGAGACCGGTTTTGTCACGGTATCTAAAGAAAAACCGTATATCGGCATAGACACACCGGCCGGGCTGGTAATTGCCACACCGAACATGGATGGCACACGGGTGGCCTCGGTCACCTTTAAAAACGTTGCCTCGTTTGCCCCGAAACTGGATGAAACAATTGATGTGCCGGGGATTGGAACCGTTACCTATGACCTTGCCTTTGGCGGTGCATTTTACGCTTTTGTCAATGCAGAAGATGTGGGGATTGCCTGCACACCGGACAATTTTAATCTCCTGGTGGAAAAGGGACGAAAAATTAAAAATGCCATTATGGCGGAAAAGAAAATCGTTCATCCATTTGAAGCGGATCTAGGGTTTTTATACGGTACTATTTTTGTGGACACGCCTGATTTAGAAAATGTTCACTCCCGCCACTGCTGCATTTTTGCAGAAGGGGAAGTGGACAGAAGCCCCACCGGCACCGGTGTCAGTGCAAGGCTTGCCATCCTCCATAAACGAAACCAGATAAAACCGGGCCAGGATATTGTTATCAACAGTATCATTAACCAGGGGTTTACCTGTCAGGTGGCGGATACTGCCACTGCCGGTCCCCATGCCGCCATCATTCCCAAAGTTACCGGCAGTGCGTATATCACCGGCGTCCATGAATTTTACATTGACCCTGAGGACCCGTTGAGAAATGGATTTATCCTCAGATAGCAACGGCAGATAGACTATTTATAGTGATTCTTAAAAATATGTTCTTAAAAAAAATCACCTAAAGGCAAATCGATTGTCACGCAGCGGATTTTATAATTTGTGTGATAGAAAACCATATCCGTTTACCGGAACCTGTTTCTGCGTTTTGCTATAATGGCCCTGATTCTTCTATCACATCAGGCAAAAACAACCCGACTTTCAATCACCCTTCCGAATAAGATCCCGGGTTACGGCGGATATTGAGTTTTCTCATCCGGGATGCAAATGTGGAGCGGTTAATTCCGGAGGTTTTGGCTGCCCAGGTAATATTCCAGTTGTGCTTTTTTAATAGAGAGATCACATACTCTTTTTCCAGCTGCGGCCAGGTCATGGCGGTTAAGTTTTCTTCAAAGGCTGCCGCGCTGTCCGAAAAGCCCCCCCCTTTGCCGTAGGCAGGATCTATTCCGGGAACGCCCTCTTTGATATGCAGCGGCAGGTTGGCATATTCTATATAATCCTCCTCAGCCGTCACCATCAGGTATCTTATCAAATTTTCAAGTTCCCTGATATTTCCGGGCCAGGCATACGCCACCATACACTGCATGGCCTCGGTGGTTACTTTTTTCTCGAGAATGCCGGCTTTTATGGCCTCTTTTTCCAGAAAATGCCGAACCAGCAGCGGGATATCCTCCCGGCGTTCCTTTAAGGGCGGCAGATGCACCGGCAACACTGACAACCGGTAAAAAAGATCCTGTCTGAAACTGTTTTCGGCTATCATCTGTTTGATATCCTTGTTGGTGGCGGCCACAATTCTGACATCAATATGCCGGACCCGGGTCTCACCCAGCGGTTTGATCTCATTTTTCTGAAGCACACGCAAGAGGCCTGCCTGGATACTCATGGGCATATCCCCGATTTCATCTAAAAAAACCGTGCCCCCGTTGGCGGCCTCAAAAAGACCGACTTTATCCCGGGAGGCTCCGGTAAAGGCCCCTTTTTTGTACCCGAACAATTCACTTTCAAGAAGCGTTTCAGGAATGGCACTGCAATTTTGAACCAGAAAGGGCTGATCTTTTCTAACGCTCTGCGCGTGAATCCGCTCGGCAATCAGCTCTTTTCCCGTCCCGCTTTCCCCGGTGATCAGCACATGAAACTCGGTGTCTGCATAACTTTTCACAAGATTGAGACATTCTTGAAAACCGGGGCTTTGCCCGATAATGAGATTTTCATTTCTGCTTGTTTTCAGAGCATTGCGCAGATTTAATATTTTTTTGCGTTCATTGGAATAAAGGATTGCGTTACTTAAGGCAATGGAGCAGATGTCCACCAGGTTTTGCAATTGTTCCAGATAATTTTCATCAAGGTTCAGACTGCTTTTTTCCGGTGTGGTATCAATAATCTGGACAGCCCCGTAAACCTTCTTGTCCCGGAAAAACAAAGGAAAACAGAGAATCAGGCTGCTTTTTACCGCCAGGTTATCCTCCACTTCCTTGTAGTGGCGCCGGTCGCTCTTTGTCTCTGCCACTGTCATTTTCTTATTCTCAATGACCCATCCCACAATACTGGGTTTCCCGGCATCTAAAGAGACCCCTTTTATCTGTTCGCTTTGTGCCCCGGCCGCTTCAATACAAAGGCAGGTATCATTCTTTTTAATCCATATGGACCCCCTGTGAACATTCTGGATTTTTAATATGGAGTTTAAAAATTTTTTTTGCAGGGTCTCTGGATTAAGGACTTTAAAAAGTTCAAGGTTGGATCGGTTCATGAATTGGCTCCGACTGATTGGTTAAATACAATCATTTTATTGAAATAACAACAGTGATTATTAAATAAAAATATCGCCCACATGTCTTCTATATATCCTTCGCTTACAATAGTCAATATATCCAATAATTTCGAGTATATCAAATATTTTTTTCTCATTGTGGCACAAAATATGTAATAGTTATTATTCAAGGGCAGATAGTAAGACAGGGGCGACCCACAGCAAAAGGAGCATTAAAATGGCGCAAAATATCCAGATAGACAGCCTTGACACGGCTCAGTTTGCATGCCCCGAATGCAACCGGGAAAAAATCATGCAGCTTTCAGAATACAATATTAAACGCAGAACGACCCGGGTCAGGTGCAAATGCAGATGCGGACATACCTATATGGTCCTGTTGGAAAAAAAGATGGAATCCATTCAGGACACCCAGCTTTTGGGAACATTCATCGCCAATGACAAAGCCGATTGCCGCGGTAAAATGATCATTAAAAAGCTGAACAGCAAGGGAATATTGTTGCGGACCAACATTGAGCAGAATATTCTTCCCGGACTCAATCTCTTTTTAGAATTTGTTCTGGATGACGCCAAACAGTCCATCGTCAAAAAAGAAGTGGTCGTGAAGGCAAAAAAGGGGAAATATCTGAGTGCTGAATTCATCACAAACGAACATGCCGACAACCTGGGACCGTATCTGTTTTTCAACAAGCTTTACGTGTAGAGCGATTTCCATTATTGGGTGGGTGGCAGGCCATGCCTTGCTGGAAGACCCCGGGAGAAACACTTTTCCCGGGGTTTTCCACCTCTGGCAAAATTGACCGGTATCAACCCGGACACTGCGCACACCTGAAACCACCTTTCCAGTCTCCCGCCTTTGAAAAAATCACCCGGTCCGGTTTTCAAGGACTGCTTTGCAAGGGGTGACAAAAGATGAACAAAAAAATACCATTACCATCAACCACAGACATAGATCGTGTATTAAAACAAAACACCACAAAACTGTATAGTTTTCCGCCGGTCATCGCCAAGCTGCTGCAGATCAGGTGCGACCATCCCGATGCCCTGGAGGAACTCACCAGCCTGGTCAAAACCGATCCCGGAATTTCAACCAGGCTCTTGGGGGTCGTGAACTCAGCATTGTACAGCCTTGTTCAAAAGGTAACGACCATACGTGACGCGGTTATCTTTATAGGGTTTGACGAAGTCAAGAAACTGGCTCTTGGCGCCACGGTGTTTGAAAAAGTCATCAAAAACGGCGAACAGAAAACCTTTGACCGATTTTTCTTCTGGCGGCACTGCCTCAGCGTGGCTGCCTTAAGCCGGGCCATTGCAATTGAAATCGGGGACCCAAGACCTGAGGAAGCCTATGTCACAGGCCTTCTCCATGATCTGGGAAAGATACTGTTTGACCGGGCCGGCCGTGTGAATTACAACGACTTTATCACGAGCGCAGCCGACACTACCGGGCAAATGATCACGCTGGAGCGTGAGCTCATGGGCATGGGACATGACGACCTCGGCGCTTTTTACGCTGTAAAATGGCACCTTCCCCGCTCCGTGACCCTGGCAGTAAAATACCATCACCGCCTCTACGCCCACCTGGACCTGACATGCGAAGAACAACGCCTGATCTCCATTGTCAGCCTGGCCAACTTCCTGGCGTGGACCCAGGGCATGGGCTCGGCCGACATCCTGCGCCCCCCCGATTCTCCAGCCGGAAGTTGAAAAGATAATTAACCTTAAAAGCCTTGATTTCAACCGGATCATCCGGCACATGGACAGGGAAATCAAGAGCACGTCAAAACTCTACAATTACAATTTCCCCTCTGCCAGCCAGTTTCGCGAAAATCTGCTTAAAGCCAACCTTACGCTGTCCAGGATCAATGCCTTTTACTACTATAATAACCCCCGGGGGGGGGGGGGGGGGGGGGGGGGGGGGGGGGGGGGGGGGGGGGGGGGG
>CAZLTD010000028.1:0-51416 GCA_964562385.1 uncultured Desulfobacula sp. | reverse complement strand
TCCATGTAATTTCAATTGCTTACAACAATGCTGTTACCCCGTGAATGAATACCAAAATTCAATTCATGCTACAAGTAAAACAGCAGATCCGAAACTATCCATTAAAACCTATTGTGCAGATAATAGAATCTGTCTGGAAATTGAGGATAATGGATGCGGCATCCCCGATGAAAATCTTTCAGATATTTATAACCCTTCTTTCACGTTGAAAGGCAGTAAGGATAATACACAATCATATGCCCCGGAAATCAAAGGAACCGGCTACGGGATGTCAAATGTTAAAAAATATGTTGAGTTGCATAATGGAAAAATAGCGGTTGAATCAACATTTGGTGAGGGTACAAAAATCACCCTCCGGTTCCCTGTATTTAAAAAAGAACTGACAGTAAAGGAAAAAGAGACGGTTGGCAGGGAATTAAAGCATTTTAAAAAATCCATTCTCCTGGTAGAGGATGAGATTTCAATTGCCGATATTCAGTACAGGGTATTAACACAGCATCCTTTCCGGCATAAAGTGGATATGGCGCCAAATGGAAATGAGGCAATGGATCTGTTTGATACAAATGACTATGATCTGGTCAGCCTGGATTATATCCTTCCCGGAAATAAAAACGGTATGGATGTATATCATTACATCCGTGAAAAAAATAAAATCATTCCCATATTGTTCATATCGGGAAATATAGAATTCTTAGAATCCATAAAAGCATTGAAGCAGAAGGACGGCCATGTTGATCACCTGTCAAAACCCTGCCAGAATAAAGATTATGTTGCTGCATTGGATCATCTGCTGGATGGCGTATCAAAGGTGAATTACCCACCCCACGCCTCGGGCCATTGAACAAACCACTGCACATGAACAAGTCAGCAAGCTAAATATAGAAACAGAATTTGAAAAATTTGATAATTGGAATTTAGACAAATGGCTGATGACCAAATTAAAGAACTCTCAAGGCAATTAAAAAATATAGGTCCGAAATTGGCTGAAAAGCTGATCTCTGTTGGAATTGATTCCCCAGACAAATTAAGAGAAATAGGCACTGAAAAGGCCTTTGCAAAAAATGTACCCGGCAGGAGATGCATAGCCTTTATATATGAGCTAATTTTTACAGATGTCTAAGGTTATATGAAAAAACATGAAGAAATGGAAATAAAACCAGAAGTCGCGGCCGTATTCAGTTCATATCCCGACAAATTCAAAAGTAAGCTGTTGAATCTAAGGAATCTTATCCTTGAAACAGCTGCTAAAATTGAGAGTGCCGGAGAGATAGAAGAAACTCTAAAATGGGGAGAACCAAGCTATTTAACACCAAAGTCAAAAAGTGGAAGCACAATCAGAATAGCCTGGAAAAAAGCAAAGAAAGATCAATACTCAATATTCTTCAAATGTACAGCAGATTTGGTTTCTGCCATGAAGGAGAGATATCCGGACAAATTTAATTTTGGCGGTAATAGAAGTATTGATTTTGAATTAAACGATAAGGTTCCCAAAAAGGAACTAAAACAGTGTATAGCGTTGGCCTTGACTTACCATCGCAATAAAAAATTAGATTCCACTGCAAGGTGGGAAATGATAGAAAAAATCATTTAATAAATGTTTCAGCCCGACTTTTTTCGCCGCTGCGCTATGAAAAAAGCGGATTAAACCGGTGTTTAGTAAAAAAAAATACTGAACTACATTAAGGAGAGAGACTCTTTTTGGATGAAACCCAACAGCGAACATGCTGGCGGACAAACCGGTGATCTAAACATTCAAATCATTTTTATTGACTTTGAGTTAAATAACAGCAACAATAGACTCAATATTTGAGTTGTTTAATGCAACTAAACGACTCAAAAATAAATTCTATTAATATAGGGAATTAACTCATAACATGAAATACATCTGGGGAAATAAGTCCTGGCCTGATTTTACCTGGGACAGTGATTTTTTGCTCAAGCCTTTAGGTGAGGTCCGATTCAATCAAGGGTCTTTAATTGCACAAATCAGGGATTTGGGTTTTGATATCCAACAGGCTGCCCGTGCTGACGTCTTGGTGGAAGAAGCGCTAAAGACATCAGCTATTGAGGGCGAATCCTTAGACCCTGATGCAGTTCGATCGTCTGTAGGAAGGCATCTTGGAATTCCTGATGCTGGTTTTAAAAATGTGAATGATCAAAAGGCGGATGGCCTTGTACAAATACTTTTAGATGCAACAAAAAATTATTCCCGGGAGTATACATTTGACAGGCTTTTTTCCTGGCATGCTGCTCTGTTCCCAACCGGATATTCAGGTATGGTTAAAATTAATGTGGCACAATGGCGAGATGACAAACAAGGGCCAATGCAGGTTATTTCAGGACCTGTGGGAAAGAAAAAGGTTCACTTTGAAGCACCGCCAGCCACATCACTTGAATCTGAAATGAATGTTTTGATCTCCTGGATCAATAAAAAATCGGATATGGATGGCATAATAAAAGGTGCTGTATGCCATTTATGGTTTATTACTATTCACCCATTTGATGATGGAAACGGTAGAGTTGCAAGGACTTTGACAGATATGCTGCTGGCCCGAGACGAAAACAGTCCTAAGCGATTTTACAGTCTTTCTTCACAGATAATGGCCGAGCGGAATGATTATTATGACATATTGAATACAACTCAAAAAGGAAGTCAGGACATTACAATTTGGCTGGAGTGGTTTCTTGGGTGTATGAACCGAGCGATTTTGAATTCCAACTCATTGCTGGAAAAAATAATGGCCAAGGCAAAATTTTGGAAGGCCTTTGCCCAGACGAGGCTTAATGATAGACAGATAAAGGTCATCAATCGATTGCTTGATTTGGGACCAGGCGGTTTTTTAGGTGGGTTGAAAAATAAAAAATATATGGGGATTGCCCATACCAGCCGTGCCACTGCACAAAGGGAACTGTCCGACCTTGTAAAAAAAGGCATTCTTATCAAACTCCCTGGTGGTGGAAGAAGTTCAAGCTATGATCTTGATTGGCGTAAATACAGGGAATAACTTTTTATATCTCTGCAAAACAGAAAATCAAACAAGAAACATGCTGCAGACAAGCCTGTTATTTGGAGATGTTAAAAACGTTACTCATAACTTAACTACAGAAGAGACGATAAATTAAAAATGCTTATCAGGGGATATTCCGAGTACTCGTTAACCCAGGCAGGGATCAGATCAAATCTGGATCCGTTGCTAAACTATGGTGCCTATTTTAAATTAGAAAATGATGTCAGTGAGATATTTCCATTTTTAAACGCTGAAATAGAACATGCCAGATTGTTTGACAACCCGGAACACATTCAGTTCATGTTTGGTATGTCCAAGTGTACTGTCTATCCCTTAGAAGTTATTGCCGTACCCTTTAGCAGCGAGAAAGATGCGCTCAGGTTTATAGATGCGCTCATCAATCTTTTTAATGATCTGTATGTCAAAAAAGATTCCATAAAGCCGAATTATAAAAAGTTTAAATCTGTTTCAGTGCTTGATGTTTTTAAACTGCTGCCGGGCACAAACTGCAGAGAATGCGGTTTCACCACCTGTATGGCATTTGCAGCAGCCTTAACCCAAAGCAAAACAGGCCCTGACCAATGTCCCTACTTTGCCGAGCCGATAAGTAAAAATGCCATTTACCCTGTTCATGATAAAGATGGTAATCTTGTATCCACTGTTTCCATTGAGATTGATTCCCCCAAAAAGGAAAACCGTGACCGGAAAAATAGAGTTTCGTTAAAAGTATCCGCCACCGGCGTTCAGGCAAATCTAACGTCCAGAGAGGTTGAAGTCCTCTGTTTTGTTGCAAAGGGTTCAACCAATACAGAAATTTCAACAAAACTGTCCATCAGCCACCACACTGTAAAAAGTCATGTCGTTCACATTTTTAATAAACTGGGTGTTAATGACCGTACCCAGGCCGCTGTGTGGGCTGCACAAAACAATATTCTTTAAAAAAGTAAAATATTTTCCTTATATCCCCCGAATGGGTGATGTTTTTTACATCAGATATGTTTACAAAGTTTAAAAAACAGGGAAATTATTATGAAAGAAACGCTTATTCCGGGTATCGAATACTCATTCAAATTTATGACAACCGAATCGAAGTCGGTCCCTGCGCTTTATCCGGAAGCGGACGAATTCCAGGCAATGCCGAATGTATTTGCCACAGGTTTTATGGTAGGTCTTATCGAGTGGACCTGTATCCGGGCATTGAATCCACACATTGAATGGCCGGCAGAACAATCTGTGGGAACTCATATTGATGTCAGCCATGTTGCGGCAACACCGCCGGGATTTGAAATCACCACAACTGTAAAGCTGGTTAAGGTGGATGGCCGCAAACTGGTCTTTGAAGTTGAAGCCCGTGATGGCGTTGACGTGATCACCAGAGGCGTTCATGAACGTTTCATCATTGACAAAGAAAAATTCGACAAAAAAATGATTAAAAAATCAAAAGATCAGGTAGTTTTGTAACGATTCTAACCTGTGGGGATGGAACCGAATCCTATCATTACGGTGATACGTTTACATAGACGAGATCAAGTTTTGGAGAAATCGACATGAAAAAGCAGTATGAGTACAACCAGCTCATGGATGTCAAGTTTGGGCATCAAGAACTGATTGACATTTCCAGCATTGTCAATGAGTGTGATGACAAATGGTTTAACCAGACACTCACGCGGATAAACGACAGCGTTGCAAGAATCGGCATTGTAGAAGGCGAGTATCACTGGCATACGCATGATGATGACGACGAGTTCTTCTTTGTATTGAGCGGCAGGCTCTTTATCGATTTAAAAGACAAGACCATTGAGTTAAATCCCCATCAGGGCGTGACAATATCCAAAGGCACGGCACACCGCCCGCGAGCACCACAGAAAACTGTCATGTTAATGTTCGAAACCGCTGCCATAGATCCTATCGGCAATGATTCGATCAGCGCATAACAAATCACGTATCAGCAAAGGAGAGATGATATGGATCTGACAAGGGCAAAAGAGATTTTGGGAATGAAGTTCAGTTTTACGGCGCAAGATACAAATCGTGTAATTCAAAAATTGAATCTAAACAGGGATTCATCGATTCTGGATGTGGGGACAGGTATGGGCAGTTTGGCCATAACACTTGCGCTTAGAGGGTTTAGCGTAATAACAGGTGAACCCCAATCAGATAACTCAGAATATGCAAAACAAGACTGGCTTAGTAATGCAAAAAAAGTAGGTGTCGATCACCTGCTGGAATTCAGACATTTTGATGCAAAAGATACAAAATTTGAAAATAATAAATTTGACGCCATTTTCTTTTTAGGCTCTTTGCACCATATTGATCAGGATAAACGTGTGACTGTATTTCAGGAGAGCATTCGCATAGCAAAGCCAGATGCAATTATCTGTTTTTTTGAACCAAATTCAAATGGAATGAAAGTCATTATGGATGCCGACCCCTCTCATCCTGAAGCCGCTGACCCAAGTGAGTATTCACAAGGGCTGGAATTACAATTGCAAAAAAAAGCAGGTTATTTTTTTGATGCATTTATTTTCAAATTAAATTCGAGTACTTAACGAGTCGTTAAGGTGAAAAAACAGGGTATAATGGGTGAGAATGGGCACAAGGCCCATTTTCATTTATTCTGCGGTAATGGTGTGGAGGCGGTCGGTTTTTTTTGCGACCCCATATTTCATATTTGGAAAAGTTATGAAAAAAAGGCTAATTGGTGTCGCAGTTTATATCTGACACCTTTAAAGTCTAAACGGGTCAATGCAGAGATCAGACCTATTTCCCTGGGATTTTTTTTACAAACTCTCTGGTGGAAAGCGCAATCGCAGGTGCATATAAATCTGACGACTTTCCGGTCATCAAAATCTTCAACATCTGTTTTAGTGACGGTGTGGGATCTCCCACAAAAAGGGCACTGGGTTGTCAAAAAGTCTGAATTGGGTGGGAAATAGAGGTTTTTCATGCATTTTCCTTTTTATTGGGGCTGATGTTAAAATTGGACAAATTTTGCCAACCAAACTGACAATTATTGTCTGTTAACAAAACTATCATACACGAATTGTGCCAATCCCTTAAAGGACCGCCCTTATTGCAGAAACCTGTTTTTTTACTTAAAACCAGTCAGCAAGCATGGTGATATTTAACCATTTAGCTGACGATGGATTAAATATAATCAAAGGGTCACCGTTCACCCCTTGCTTGTGTTCAGAGGCTTCATCATGCAGTTCAACAATGATTGAGAAATCTTGATAATTTTTCTATTGTTCAGCTCAATGATGTGCAAAAAAACTTTTTTAATGATAAATTGACGAACGGATTAAAATACAATTGAGGAGATTATTATGTATGCATTAGCCATAAACGGTAGTCCACGGAAAGGTGGGAATACGGAACACCTTTTAAAAACGGTATTAGGTGAATTAAATGAAGCCAACTGGGAAACCGAACTTGTAAAGGTTGGCGGGACGCCCATCCGTGGTTGCCTGGCCTGTGGGAAGTGTTTTGAGACTAAAGACAATGAATGCATTACCAAAAAAGATAAATTTAATGAGTTCTTTTCCAAGATGCTGAAGGCCGATGCTGTTATTCTGGGGTCCCCAACCTATTTTGCAGCTGTATCGGCAGATTTAAAAGCATTAATTGAGAGAGCCGGATATGTTGCGTATGCGAACGGTCACGCTTTCTCCGGAAAAATCGGGGCAGCGGTCGTTGCGGTAAGAAGAGGCGGCGCCACGCATGCCTATGACACCATCAACCATATGTTTCAGATGTCAAGGATGATCATTCCCTGCTCAACCTACTGGAATATGGGGATCGGCCACGATAAGGGAGATGTGCTTGAGGACGATGAAGGCCTGGCAAACATGCGTCATCTTGGAAAAAGCATTGATTGGCTTGGCAGGGCAATCAAACCGAATATGGCAAGCTATCCGAAATAAAATGGGGGATGTTTGTTAAAAATTTGATTTAGAATTATATTTTTTACAGTCTGACCTTAACGCTCTGACATTTGGGAGACCGAACATGAGAAAATGTACAGGGAATAATACGCAAGAGTGGGGTGCAGACGCAATTTTTGATGTGGCTTGTAAAAATTGCGGCAATTCAGTTGAATTTTTCAAAGATGAAATTTCCCGATATTGCCCCCAATGCCGCAAAACGGTTTATAATCATCAAAAAGATTATGGGTGTGGCCTCTGGTGTTCATCTTCATCGTCACATATGAGAAATTTCTGCCCCAAATTTAAAAAATCTAAAGACCGGTTTCACGGACACAATTTTGTCTAAAGTGCTTCTAAAAAAAAACAGATTAGAAAAGAATCACCTAAAGGCAAATCGATTGTCACTCAACGGGCTTTAAAATTTGAGTGATAGAAAACCATAGCAGTGTATCGGAACCTGTTTCTGCTATTTGCTATGACCATGCGTCAAAGCCGAAAAAGAGGTTTTCCATATCACACAGGAAAACAGGTCCTACAATTTGAGACAATTTATAATTCTTGAACAATTACCACACTTTGTTGTTGCCGTTGTTTATTCTTGAATGCTACAATAACCGAACATCATCTCGACTGACAAAGTTTAGAATCAATTATGACAGATCCAAAAAAACAATCAGGTGCAGGAGACAAATCGTGAAAGTACAGGTTGATGATATCGGCACTTTTCCAAATCTGGAGAAAAAAATTACTGAGCTGGTTTTTGATGACTACAGAAACATCATGGTTCTTCATGCAGAAGGCGGTGTGGATTCGGATCCCAAATATAAACAAAGGTGTGATAAAATTCTGATGTCGGCAGGCAAAAATAACATCCGGATATTTGGCGGCATTTTCCCGGGGATATTTGACAATGGCCAGCTGATGTCACAGGGAAGTATCATTGTGGGGATAAAATCAAATACCCACGTGATTACCATAGAGAATCTGAACAATCCGGATCTTTTTAAAGATATTGAGCCGATGCTGGAACCTGTTTCCGATTCACTTGCGAAAAATAAGTTCAAGACTCTTTTTGTCTTTGGTGACGGTTTTGGGGAGAACAACCTGAACCTGATCAACGGATTGAATCAATTAATAAAAAAATATCCCATGAACGTTATGGGAGGGCTGACAGGCCGGGACAAGATTAAAGCCTCGCATTACAGCATATTCACGCCGGACAAAATAATTCAAAATGGTGCGGTTCTCGCCTTTACGCAGCTTGAAAGCGGTATTGGTGTCCAGCATGGATGGGAACCGCTCATAGATTCTGAATTGGAAATCACAAAGATAAATGACTGTTTTGTTGAAGAGATCAATGGTGTTCCGGCACTGGATTTTTACATGCATATCATCACATCAGAGGATGAAAAAATCGACAGCAGACAAAAGCAGCTTTTAAAGGATCCGGATGCTTTTTTCAGCCAGGTCGCTGTAAAGTACCCGTTAGGGCTGGTCCGAAAGAAACAAGATGGGACCATAAAATATATTGACCGGACTCCCTTAAGTTTCGGCGCTGACAAATCGCTGCAGTTTTCAACGCAGATTCCAGCCGGAACAAAGGTGAGTGTCCTGCATTTAAAAGGTGATTCTCCCAAGGGACAATACAATAATCTTACAAACGCTGTAAAACAAGCCTACAAAGAGAGTCTGGGAGATTTCCCTGACAACATAAAAGACAGAAGAGTGATCATTATGGACTGTTTCGGACGGAAAAACACCGTTGAACTCATGGGCGGGAATTATAACGATATTGAGTTCAAAGATATTGCCGATTCCCAAAAGGCCAAAGACCACTCACCCATAGGTCCGCTGACCTTTGGTGAAATATCCAGCATGTCAGGAAATTATGTTGAGCTCCACAATAAAACAGCCGTGGTCGGGCTTATCGAGGACCGTTGATCATCCCTAAGAAAAATTAGGAAAAAATGGGGCCGGAGCACCTGGATTATAGTCCTTAAACTGAAGACTGTTAACAGTTTCGTTAGCAAAACACCGGTTCAAAAAATCAGCACGGCCCATCCTGTTTGACAATTTTCCCTATCGATAGCATATTGATCTTATAACAATTGTTCCTGTAATTTAAAATATTCGAAAGGCATCAAAACATGAAAGTTCTCAACTATAAAGACGTACTGCCCGTAAGCATGGATAACGAGATGGTGAAAAATGTGGCCGGCCGTGTCATGATCGGCAAGGAAGACGGGGCACAAAATTTCTGCATGCGTGTTTTTGAAATGAAAAAGGACGGATACACGCCCAAACACACCCATGACTGGGAACATGAAGTATTTGTCCATACCGGCAACGGCGAAGTATTTATCAAAGACAGCTGGCATCCCCTTTCCCCCGGCGCTGCCATATTTGTCCCGGCCAATGTGGAACACCAGTTTCGAAACAGCGGCGATGCCCTTTTTACCTTTGTCTGCCTGGTGCCGTCCGTAGCACCGGAACTGTGATGTTCCCCCGGACCTGTGTCGGTAAAGACGGCCGGTTTGTCGTCGGCATCCATGCGCCCGAATTCGAGGTGAAAAATCTTAGGGACAACGACCATTTTGCATCCCTGGGAGCGCTTGAGGACGGAACAGCCATTGACAATCAGGTCAATTTCCCTTCCGGGGATCTTTTTGAACCCAAGGCCGACCGCATTTATGAAATCCCCAACGCCTTTCCTTTCCGGGGGACCACCTATATAAATTCGGCCTGGGCTGATGCAAAAGCCAAAGATCCCGGTGCCATTGCCATAGGGCCTGCGACATCCTGTTCATTTTTGGGGAACATGAAACCTTTTTTCTCCCAGAGAGGCGCTGATAAGGCCCAGCTTTTGGACTATCTTCCGCGACCGCTGCTTTTGGCCCTTGCCGACAGTTCCACTGACCCGGAGGAGCTGGTCCTTCTGGCTAAAAAGTCCTGTTGCATCCTGCACGATCCCGACACCCAAGATCCCATCGGGATCGGGTATAAAAAAATTAAGCCCGAAAAAATTGTTCCCGATATTTATGACCATGAACTATTTGAGGTGCTGGTGAACAACCGTTTCCTGCCGGATGCCTACAAAAACACCCTGGTTTTAAAACCCGGGGTCCAGGGGAACAATGAGATCACCGGCGAATACAGATCTAAAGACGGTGCCACCCATGTGTTCGAATACCTGCGCCGCAACTCCTATATCCCCTGGGGGCACTTTGCCTCCAATATGGCCAACGACGCCATACGGTACCGGGCCAAAGATCTGTCGCAGGAGGACATGACCGGCATACGCCACCTTTACTACCAGCGCGCCTTTACAAGGCTTGCCGCGCAGCTTGACATCCCCGGACCTGAAAAAAGGAAATGTCTGACACCGGATGAACTGGAAGATTTAAGAGTGTCCATCCTGGATAAACTGTCCGGCACAAAAACCTCTCTGCCTGCATTTGACTGCAGTTTGTGGGGATGGAACTATGGTTTTGGCTATGCCCAGTCAGGCCACAGGCTGCACGCCTCCCACCAGATGATTCATCAGCAGAATGCCATGATCCCAAAATCCGTTTCAACAGCAGGCGGAGAAGAACTGCCCTCTTTTGCCTGCGGCGATCTGATTCAGGAATTCATCACCCAGTACAAAGAAGCCTGCGGCCATGATTTTTTCACCAACTACCTTGACGCCATCAACCACAATACACGATGCGACCGGAACACGGACGGCGAGCAAAGCCTGATCGTTAAAGAGGATGAGCACTCTATTTTATTTGTCCCCAAAGCACCGGTCAGTGAACTTGAACTCCAGCTTATGCCCAAAAAAAGCGTGGGCAATATCCTTGAAGCCGATCCAAGAATGCGGGCCAGTATAGATCTCGGTATCCTTCTGGCCTTAAAAATACTGGATACCATGGGCGTTCAGATGGTCACCTCCATTGAATTTTCCAAACGTTTTGACATCCCGGAGCAGGACCAGAGACTGCTTTACTCATTTATTCCGCGGCTGCCCTATGCACCGGACACATTTTCAGAGGCCCAGCTTCGCTTTATCTGCGGGGCATATCCGGAGGATGTGGCATCTGCCTGCCGTACTGCAATGGCAAATTTTTCTTTTAAGGGAGGGCAACCATGATCCTGCATGATTTTATTTACGAATGGGACGGTAAGACCAAAGACGGTGAAAAACCGGTCTCCTGGTGGCCGGGCGCCTATCATGTTAAAATCGTTAAGCTGGCAAAAGAGACAGACAATGTCAGTTTCCTGGTTCCCACGGCCGTGATCCTGAAAAATGCCAAGACCAATCCCACCATGAACACCTCGCTTAAAAATTATATCCACGTGTTTGCCCAGAAAATTTCAAAAAAATACGAGCTGAACATGGAAAAAACCCTCTGGATAGAGCTGGATGAGACAATCCGGGTCACCCGTATAAACCCGGATCCCAATTTCCCGGACACCATCCTTTTTGCCGTGCCCTGGCGGGATATCCGCCCCAATGAACTTGAGATGATTCAACCCTATCTGGATGATATGTAGTTCGATATAAGCCACAGAGAGGGTGACACAAAAAAAGGCCTGTTCCGATTTACCGGATCAGGCCTTGGTCGTTTTTGTACTTTGATTCTCAGATCTTTGCCGGTTCCTCAATCACATATCTTTTTGCCAGAAGATCGTACTTTTCAAGAAAATCACCAATGGTTGTAAATGTGGCGGTGACCGGTTTTTCAGGATGATCGGATATGGCCACATCCGGTGCAAATATGGAGCCCATGGATAGTTTAAACGGACTTAGATTAACTCTCTGGGCTTTAAAATATGCTTTTTCATTCTCTTTGATCTTCATGATATCATCGGTCTGATAGATTGCGGCAAAAAGGACATCAAGCGTATGTTCCGTACAATTTTGCAGGTCTGTGGTGTAAGGATTGGCAATCACGGAATAATTGGGGTTATGAAGTTTTTGATAGGTGTCTGATGTCAACACCTTTAAAAGTCGCATCTGAACATCGGATGTCGGGATGATAATACCGGCCTCAAGAACCTGAACCCCGGCAAAAAAATCAATGGGATAATCCTGTACCAGACGACTGCGATTTCTCTTATCGGAAAGCTGATACAGGTTATAAACAGCATACCCGGGGATGGTGCGGCCGTCAGCGGTTTGAATTTTTGAGTAGGCGGCAATGGCAAGATGGGTGAACCGGATGCCCTCGGGCAGATCCTTTCTGGGCCTGCCCACCCGGGCTATGATGGCTACACGGGCCCCGCTTTGGGCCAGCGACTTTTCAACTTTTTTCGAGAATCGTATAACGGTCTCCGGGGTGAAAAACAGTTCCCCTTCTGCCTGGCTGCTGCCGGCGAACCCTGGCACGGCCAGAGCCGGTATCATCAAAACACAGACCGTTATTGTTACGATGATGAACTGGGAAATACGTTTCATGGTCCTGTCTCCTTTTTTATATAACTTGCAAAAAAGTCAGTTACATATCACTGGGTTTAAGGGCCTTATCCGGCGGCGGACCGACAGTGACAGTCTCTTCAGTGATTTCAAGCGGTCCGTCAACCGGGGTGGTGGCCGCATCCCATAACGCATTTCCCATGTCTGTAGAAACGGCCCCTGCAGACATCAGCGGAATCGCACCGGCTGCAGAAACAGCCTGTCCGCTGGCTGCTATGGAGTGGGCAAGACTCTTGCTTGCGTGAGAGCCTGCTGCCCCGGAATGATTCGCGGCTTGTCCTGAATGGGTCCCCTGCGCAATAGAAAGGGTGCAGGTTGTTAAAATCATGATGGCTGTGATGCTGATAAGCTTAAGTGTTTTTGTCATTTGTGCCTCCTTTTTGATTATTATACTGACCATTCAGTACTAAAATTAGTTCATAAACTTTCACCTGTCAACATTTTTTTGCATTTTTATTTTTCCAACCTCGAAAACGCCCCGGATAGATGCTTCTTGACAATACAAAATAATTCAAATAACAATCTCTTATTCATAGGCTTGATAGGTACTGGTCAAACAATCAGGTTTATTTAACCAAGAAGCACCAAAGGGCACCTCTATAAATAAAATTTTGTTTTAAGTTCAATTTTTCAGACAATGCTAAAATTCAGAACAAAAGACAATAATTCAAAGATAGCCCCAAGACAAAGAACCAATGCCAAAAGAAATCTCCCATATAGCGCTGGCACAAAAAGTATCTGAACAATTGCCACAGGATTCCCTCTTTAACGATCCCATCAAGACGCATCATCATCTTTATCTCTACGGGGCTGTGGCACCTGATATTCCCTACTTTTATATACTGGGACGGAACAAAAAAAAGATACAGGCCCTGACCCAAGGATTTCATACGACCGATTCGAACAGCTTGCTGCCGATTCTGAAGTTTTTGAAACACTTTCCCCAAAAAGATCCGGATGCACTGGCATTTGCCGCAGGGATCTGCTGCCACATCCTGTCCGACACTCATTTTCATCCCATGGTCTACTATTTTGCCGGCATGGATGATGTCCATGAAGGGGCAACTGCCAGGCACAGACTGTTTGAAACTGCCATGGATTTTTACTTCTGGCATTTATTAACAGACAAACGTACACTCTCATTAAAATTTCTCAAGAACCGTCTTGAAATAACCGGCCATCGATTCAGGTATTTTGTGCACACCCTGTTCGCGCTTGAAAGCGGTTCGGATGCCCGATGCCTGGACAAGTCTGTCACCTATCACCAGATAATTCAGGCCCTGTTTTTCTCTGGGCCATTTTACAAAACAATTCGCTATCTGTACGATCACAAAGTGATCAAAAAATCCAGATATCATGCATTGTGTTACCCCTATAAAGAGGCGATACACCTCAAATTTTTCAACTCCCCGATCACGTACCGGGACCCGTGCAACGGTGGTCATCACACCATCACCATGGAAACCCTGACCCAAAAGACGATGACCCGGACTATCACCCTTTTGAACATCATAGAAAAAACTATCATCAAAACAGAAGACATCACCTGTGTAATGGATCATCCGGATCTGCCTGAAATTCGTCCCTGCCTTGTTAATGACAAGAAAACATTCAAGCACTGGTATGGCAAAAAAAAGATTGAAAATATGCTTTACGGAGAATCGACACCATAAAGAGACACACAAAGGAAATGACATGACTGCAAAGGACAGCAAAAACCATGACAATAAAAAAGCGATTTTGGGATGGGTCCTGTTTGATTTTGCCAATTCCGCTTATACAACCCTTATCGTCACATTCATCTATGCCACCTATTTCGTCAAGGCCATTGCTGTTGATGAAATATCGGGAACAGCGCTCTGGTCAAGAGGCGTCACCATTACGGCCATCAGCGTAGCGCTGCTGTCTCCCATCCTGGGGGCGATTGCCGACCAGGGTAATCTGCGAAAACAATTTCTTTTCATTTCCACTTTGATTGCCATAACAGGGACGGCCATGTTGAATTTTGTTCTGCCCGGACAGGTGTTTTTCGCGCTGACATGGTTTGTCGTTTCCAATATTGCTTTTGAGCTCACCATGGTCTTTTACAATGCATTCCTGCCTGAAATTGCACCCAAACAAAAAATCGGGTTTATTTCAGGGCTTGGGTGGGGCATCGGTTATGTCGGGGGGCTTTTGGCCATGGTCATTGCCATGATCGGTTTTGTCAGCCCTGAGATACCGTGGTTCGGGCTTTCAAAGGAAACCGGTGCCAACCTGCGGGCAACCAACCTTCTGGTGGCCGGCTGGTTCGCTCTTTTTTCCCTGCCCCTTTTTTTATTTGTCCGGCAAAAAGCTGCTCAAAAAACCATCACCATCCCAAACGCCGCCAGGCAGGGTTTCTTTGATATTGTCACTACCTTTAGGGAGCTTAAAAAATACCGACAGATTGCCACCCTGCTCTTTGCCCGGCTGATATACAATGACGGGCTGGTCACCATTTTCGCTTTTGGCGGCATCTATGCAGCAGGCACTTTCGGGTTCACCTTCAATGAAATTATGATTTTCGGAATCGTCATTAATGTCGCAGCCGGTATTGGTGTCTTGATCATGGGATTTTTCGATGACAGGCTCGGTGGAAAAAAAACCATCCAGATCAGCAATGTTGCACTGGCATTGGCTTCCCTTCTGGCCGTCGTGTCGCCCAACAAGCAATTGTTCTGGGTTTCCGGAATATTAATCGGCCTGTTTGCCGGCCCCAATCAGTCTGCCAGCCGCTCTTTACTTGGCCGCTTTGTTCCAAAGGAAAAAGAGAGCCAGTTTTTCGGTTTTTTCGCATTTTCAGGCAAGCTCACGGCATTCATGGGACCGTTGCTCTTGGGCCTGCTCACACAAATTTTCAATTCCCAGCGTGCGGGCATTGCCGTTGTAATTGTCTTCTTTGCCATTGGCGGTTTTATCCTCCACCGGGTGGATGAACAGGCAGGAATAAGGCTTGCCGATGATACCAATACCGGTGATGAGTAGCCCGAAAATTTCACGAGAATATTAATAATTAGAATTTTGTATTGAGTTCAAGGCGCAGGAATCGGAACAAAAGACAATTATTAGAAATGGCATCGTGACTTATATCGCTATTACCGCCAATATCAATGGACCCAAATGTCACCTTTCGGGCGAAACGATTTCACATCATCTGCTGCGTTTCAGGCTGCTCGCAGTAAGGCAACTACAGCTTCACAGCCCACTGCCTTGCAGATGATGCAAACTCGTTTCGTGAAATATCCGGGAAGGCGACATCAGGCTTGACAGAAGCCACTGGGGCGTCTATTTTAGGACCAAATGGTCAATTTTTAATTATAATGCAGATATCATGACATGAAAAAAAAAACATATGCCCCCAATGCCAAGGGAAGAATCCTGTCAACGGCCGTCAATATTTTTGCACAAAAGGGATTTAACGGCTCCAGGGTCGATCAGATTGCCAAGGCTGCCAATGTCCCGAAATCACTGATCTATTATCATTTCAAAAGCAAAGATGCCATATTGGACGAGCTGGTGGACAATTGTCTATCACAATACGGCCGGATCATGGAAAATGTTGCCAAAGAAACGACGGAGGAAAAATCGGACACCGATGCCCTGCTTGAGCGGATCAGGACCGTTTACTGGAAGTTTTTGGAAGAAAATGAAGATGTAGTGCGCGTCATCAGTATGGAATCGCTTAAAAAGAACTCTCCCAGGGCCGGGCTTGCCTTCAAATTTGCCGAAATGCTGATCGACATAGAAAAAAAATATATCCAGACGACCGGTTCGCTTAATGAGGAAGAACAAAATGAGCATCTGGTGGCTGAATTTTTCACCAGTCAGATTCCGGTTGTTCTTTTCTTCTGCCTGCGCGACACATTTTCCCAGTGCTTTAAAGTGGATCGCAAGTCTTTATCCGGGATGTTCCTCAAAGCCTATGATTCCACATATGGATCATACCGGAGAGATAAAATCGAATCGTAAAACCCAAGGTGCCCCATGCCAAAAAACAGATCAGGATTTTTTAATTTCTCATTCAAACGGATGTTTATAAAACTGGTTGTATGGTGTCTCAACCGGGTTAATTTTACCTGGATTATAAAAAAGGGAGCTGCCACGACCGCTGCCAGACCTCTTTTTGAAGATTTTCAGAACCTGCCTCAAAGCTGGGAGGAATCGCAGAAAATTTCCGACCTTGCCGTTGAATTGACAATGGGTCAGATGGCGGCTGAAGGAAATGATGTAGATCCACAGGAGATCAAAGATCTGATCAGGGAAATTGAGATCCGGTATGACAGAGACCTTCATATCCAGACCGCCACAAGCTTAGGAATGTTGTTCGGCCGGTTATTTGAGCACCAGAATTCGCAACTGCCCTTTGTGTCGTCCAATAAAAGGGACATTGCCCATCTTGAAAAGTTAAAGGCGTATAAAAAACAGGGATTGGGGGTTGTCTACCTGATCAACCACTCTTCCCACCTGGATGAGTTCATCGTGGATCTTCTCTGGCAGCGCCTGGGGCTGGGGCTTCCCGTTTTTGCCGCCGGCCAGAATATGATGGGCATCAAAAGCATTGCCAAGCTTTTAATGATCGGTTCCTATGTGGTACTTCGGCAGGGTGCCAGCCGATTCCAGATGGCGGCGCTTTACAACTACTGCCGGGCCATCAGTATGGCCGGTGAGCAGCAGGGAATTTTTTTAGAGGCCTGGCGGGGCGGAGCCCGCAGCCGTGACGGCAGTCTTCGTTACCCCAAACGGCTGGTTACTTTGCGCGGCGCCATTGATGTGGACAAAGACCTTGTTATCCAGCCGGTGGCCATCTCCTTTTCCGCCGTACCCGAGGATATGCCGCTGTGCGCCCGGAAAAGCGGTCTCTCCTGGGTCAGGGGCCTTGGCTGGTTCAAGACAATAATGCGCATCCCATTCAGCCCAAAAACTTTTTTGTGGAAGTCCGCCAAAAACCTCTATGGCCGGGCCTGTATTTCCCTGCCTGAACCTTTTCTGCTCAGCAACCTTAAAAAAGACCATGCCAAAGATAAAGCCGGGATTCACCTGGATGAATTTGTGGCACTGTCCTGTATTAAGGCGATTGCCCAATCAAAGAAAATCATGGCAAGCCAGATCACGGCCCTAGGCCTTTTAACGGCAAAAAAAGCCGGCAGAATGGATCTGATAGAATCGGTGACCCGGCAGATCCAAAAAACAAAAGATTACCACCAGAGCACCTTTGGAGTACCGCCTGATTTTGAAGACTTTATCCTGCGGCACTCAGCCAAAGACATCGTGGCCGACGGCCTTGCCATGCTCAAAAAACGGGGGGTTTTAAAGAAATGGCGCAAGGACAGGTCCGGCCTGCCCATGGTAAGAAATCATGCGGCACTCTCTTTTTATGCCACCCACGCTGACAGGCGTCTTTACTCGCCCACGGCAGACCAGAACATTGTGGTCATGGGTGCCGGCAACTGGGGATTTGCCCTGGCCTGTCTCGTGGGCTACCGTATCCTTGATGACAAAAAATACAACAATGCCAGCCTGACCATTTTTGATCCAAGAGTTGACATTGCCGAACAAATGGGGCTTAACCGCAACGGGCCCGGCCATTTTGACCAGACCCTGCTGCCCAAAAATGTATTTGTGACCAGTGATTTCTCTGCCGCTTTCAGAAAAGCAAGTGAGGTCATTATTGCCTTGAAACCGGCGGATTTTGAAGATAATTTCAAAAAAATGCTTGCCACGGCAGAACAGAAACTCAAGATCATGATCGCCACCCGGGGGTTTCTGCCCGGGGACCATTTTCTGCCCTATCTGTCGGCACAAAAAATGGTACAGCAGTCAGACCGGTCCGATGTCAGCTTGTTCACCCTGTCAGGTCCGGTGGATCCGGATGCTCTCGTGGACAACCATCGCATAAAAGGTATCCTTGCCGGCCCCAGCCCGGGACTGGACGGACTTGTCGATCTGTTTGACAGTTCACTCATCCATGCCTTTATCTCCCCTGATCCCGTCGGCGTCCAGACCGCAGACATCCTTGCCCGGATCTATGCCATCTGGATTAACTATCTACAGGCGTCAGGCAAGGCGCGAAACAATATCGATATCGGATACATGGCAGCCCAGGCAGCCGAAGAGGCCTGCGCCCTGGCCATCCATTTCGGCGGTTCAAAAGAGACCTTTGCCGCAGCCAGTATCCCCTGGACCGCAACCTTTACCGCCCTTTGCCTGGACGGGTTGTGGCACCGGTTCGGCCAGGATCTGGGAAGCGCCGTGAAAAAGGGAAAAGATCCGAACAAGGTGTTCAAGAAACTGATCACCCAGTATGAAAACGACGGTATTAAAATTCAGGCCATAGAGGATATGGAACATGCCATGGCCTGTGCATCACAGTATAACCTTAAGATGCCGATGATGAAAAAGGCAAAAAGAACACTGACACTCCCGGAGGACTAAAAAACAGCTCAGGAATCGTTACAAAATAACTTGATCTAAATTGTTTCTAAAACCCCTTAAAAGATTGGGTATTTTAAAAACAAAAGTTCAAGTAATTTTGGAGCCGATCCTTAGGCATCGTCAATATCACCGGTATAATTTTCCCCTGTTTTTATATAATAGATATCTTCGGCCATATTGGTGATATGGTCGCCGATTCTTTCACAGCACCTGCCCATGAAAATCAGGCCGGTACCGTCTTTAATATCAAAACTGTCCTCCCGCATCTGGTGCTGAACCAGGGTCACCATTTTCGCAAACATGGCATCGATCCTGTCATCTGTGTGCCAGACATTGACCGCCTTTTCCACATCAAGATTTAAAAAAGCCGCCATGCTGTCATGGATCATGACCTGGCATGTTTTGACCATCTCGATGATCAAATCCGCGGGTTCACGGGAAGCCGGGGTGTGCAGCCGGGATACCCGTTTTGAAAAATTGGCCGCATAATCGGCAATTCTCTCAAGTTCTCCGGCAATTTTCATCACCGATAAAAGATGCCGCAGATCAACGGCAATGGGCTGACGCCGTGCCAGAAACGAGATGGCATCCTCTTCAATCTCCCGGTGCAGCTGATTTATATTTTCATCATAAGCCACCACCGACATTGCCAGGCCGGCATTCATGGTCACAAATGCTTCCATGGCCCGTAAAAGCTGCTGCTCACACTTTTTCGCCAACACAAGGATCTTTTTTTTCAATCCCTTAAACTCTGAATCAAATGTTTTGACAATATGCGCCTGCATATTAATTTCCTTAATTAATGATTTGGTCTCTTTTTTTTAACAGGAACCCGATGCCCTGCAACCGAGCCAAACGCGTTTCGTGAAATACCCGGGTTAGCCAAAGCGACCGGTGATATAATCCTGGGTCAGCTGGTGCATCGGATTTAAAAAGATCTGTTCCGTGGGACCGATTTCAATCAAATCTCCCAGATGGAAAAAAGCAGTTCGCTGGGACACCCGGGATGCCTGCTGCATGGAGTGGGTTACGATCACAATCGAATACTCCTGCCGCAGTTCATCCATCAAATCCTCGATAATGGCCGTGGCAATCGGATCCAGCGCGGAACACGGCTCATCCATTAAAATCACCTCAGGATTTACCGCAATGGTTCTGGCAATACAGAGCTGCTGCTGCTGGCCGCCCGACAATCCGGTTCCCGGCTGATCCAGCCTGTCCTTGACTTCTTCCCACAGTCCCGCCCGTCTCAATGAACTTTCAACCAGTGCATCGGTCTGGGGCCTGGTTCTGACAAGTCCATGGATTTTCGGACCGTAGGCCACATTGTCATAAATGGATTTGGGAAAGGGGTTGGGTTTTTGAAACACCATGCCCACCTGGGCTCTCAACGGTACCACGTCCACACCCTTATCATAAATATTTTGCCCGTCCAGGTATACATGACCATCCATCCGGCACCCTTCTATGGTGTCGTTCATCCGGTTGAGACTACGCAGGAAAGTGGACTTTCCGCACCCGGACGGACCGATCATGGCAATAATTTCATTGAGTCCGATATCCAGCGTCACGTTATTAATGGCCTTTTTTTCACCATGATCATAGTAAATATCGACATTCTCACAACGCATTTTTGGCAGATCAACCCTGCTTTGCCCTACGGTCCGGCGGTCATCCCGGGGAACCGGCAACGTCAGGCCGGCACCTGTATCGATATTGTCTAAAACCAGATCGCTTCCCATGTCATCATTGCATACGCTATCGGTGTGCATATTATTACGTCCTTTTTTCTTTGCGCTTCACACGCTATTACAAACGGGGTCCCTGTCAGTTATGGAACCCCGGACCTCTTTTTTCCCCACAGTTTAAAAATCGGACGCTGTCATGATGGTCAGGTTTTCAACCGCGGTTTTAATTTTCTTTCTCTCATCCGCCGGCATGGGGATCAGCCCCTTGTCGGTGAGGTACCCCTCATCGCCCCAGGCTTTCTCACTGGTAAATTCTCTTAAAAACTCACGAAAACCGGCTATCTTGTCCACATGGGCTTTTTTTACATAGAAAAACAGGGGCCGGGATACGGGATAAGAACCATTGGCAATGGCCTCAAACTCAGGCTGAACACCGTCCACATAGGAGCCTTGAATTTTATCATGGTTCTGATCCAGAAAGGAAAAACCGAAAATACCCAGAGCATCGGGGTTTGCCATAAGCTTTTGAACAATCAGGTTATCGTTCTCACCGGCTTCAATATACGCCCCGTCTTCACGGATGGTATGACAGACTGCTTTATACTTTTTTTTATCGCTCTTTTTCATAGCCTTGATAAAATTAAATTTTTTCGCCCCGCCCTCCATGGCCAGCTCCACAAACGCATCCCTGGTACCGGAGGTGGGCGGCGGCCCCAGCACTTCTATCTTTATGGCCGGCAGAGAGGGGTTCACATCTTTCCAGGTTTTGTAAAAATTATCCACCAGGGTTTCACTGCTGTCGGGGTTGGGAACCTTTGCTGCCAGGGCCAGGTAGAGATCTTTTCGTGTCAGTTTCAAAGCCGCGGCCCTTTTGGAATTGGCCACCACAATACCGTCGTATCCTATTTTAACCTCCACAATACCGTTCACACCGTTTTTCATGGCTTTTTCAAACTCGGATTTCTTAATTCTCCTGGAAGAATTGGTAATATCCGGATGCTGGATGCCAACACCGGCACCAAAGAGCTTGTGCCCTCCGCCGGAACCGGTGGATTCGATTTTAGGTGTCTTAAACCGGGTGGATTTCCCGAATTTTTCAGCCACCACGGTGGCAAACGGATAAACCGTTGACGACCCCACAATTGAGATATAATCCCTGCCCGCCCCGGCAAAAGAGCCGGGCACTCCAAAAAACAATAAGCCGCAACACACGAAAACCAGTACGGTTAACACAATTTTTTTCATCTTCATCTCCTCTGTTTTGTTTTAAAATTACTTACCATCTTCTTTCAAACTTCTTTCGCAACAGGACAGCCACCGCATTCATGGTGATTAAAAATCCCAGCAGCACCATGATAGCGGCGGATGTTTTCTCTAAAAATCCTCTTTCAGGGCTGTCCGCCCATAAAAATATCTGAACCGGCAGCACAGTGGACGGGTCCCAGAACCCGCCGGGAATATCCACAATAAAGGCCACCATGCCGATCATCAAAAGAGGCGCTGTCTCACCCAGCGCCTGGGCCATACCGATGATGGTTCCTGTCAGCATACCCGGCAGTGCCAAAGGCAGCACATGGTGGCTGATCATCTGCATTTTGGAAGCACCAATACCAAGAGCTGCTTCCCGGATGGAGGGCGGAACAGATTTTAAGGATGCGCGGCCGGCAATGATAATCGTCGGCAATGTCATTAAGGTCAGGACAAAACCACCCACCACAGGGGAAGACCTGGGCATTCCAAAAAAATTTAAGAATACCGCAAGGCCCAGCAGCCCGAACACGATGGACGGCACGGCTGCAAGATTGTTGATATTGACCTCAATGATATCCGTCCACCGGTTTTTGGGGGCAAACTCCTCACGATATACTGCGGCGGCCACACCAATGGGAAAGGACAAAGCCAGGGTAACGATCAGGGTAAAAAACGATCCAAACGCGGCCCCGCGGATACCGGCAAGCTCAGGTTCCCGGGAATCACCTCCCGTAAAAAAGGCCGTGTTGAACCGTTTTTCAAGTCTGCCCTGATTATCCAGCGTATCGATCCATGACAATTTTTTGTCTGACAGACGGCGATCGCTCTCTTTGACATCCCTGTTAAGATGCCCTTTTTTCAACATGTCCACATCATCGTCGGCCGGCACCCACAGGGCAATGGTGTCCGCGACCCTGTGCGGATGTGCCTTTACAAAGTCCGCCAGGGCGTACGCCGCACCGGAACTGACAAGGGAGTACAATTGTTTCTTATCCCGGCGGGATTTCACATCCGGGAACTCACGTTTAAGGGAGTGTTTAATCATTGTGGAAAAATCCGAATTAAGCAGTTGATCCGAATCGATCAGGTCCGGATCGATGAACACCGAAAGTTGTACATGGGTTTGAACAAATGCTGTATATCCGTGTGCAAAAATGCTGACAAACAGGGTGGACAGACAAATCAGGCTTAAAATAACGGCCCCCAGACCGATCATTTTAAAACGTCTTTCCGCCCGGTACCTTCTTTTCAATCCCCGGTTCACAATATCCATTGTCCGGGAGGATGTATGCGCGTCACATCGATTATTCATATTGTTCTCTGTATTTTTTCACCACAACTAAGGCGATGACATTTAAAACCAGGGTCACCATAAAAAGCATCAACCCCAGTGCAAAGGCTGCCAGGGTTTTAGGGCTGTCAAACTCCTGGTCGCCCACCAGCAGGGTGACAATCTGGACCGTAACCGTGGTGACGGTTTTCAATGGGTTGGCGGTTAAATTGGCTGACAGCCCGGCTGCCATGACCACGATCATGGTTTCTCCAATAGCCCGTGAGACGGCCAGCAGCACTCCGCCGACAATACCGGGCAATGCAGCGGGAAGGAGCACCTTTAGAATAGTTTCAGACCGGGTGGCACCAAGTCCGTAAGAACCGTCCCGAAGGCTCTGGGGAACGGCATTGATCACATCGTCTGACAGGGATGATACAAACGGGATAATCATCACCCCCATGACAAGTCCTGCCGCAAGTGCGCTTTCGCTGGAAACATCAAAGCCTATGGCTGTACCGGCGTTACGAATGGCCGGCGCCACCACAAGAGCTGCAAAAAATCCGTAAACAACCGTGGGGATGCCTGCCAGAATCTCAAGCATCGGTTTGGCCACGGCCCGGAATTTTTTATTGGCATATTCCGACAGGTAAATGGCCGACATCAGCCCCACAGGGACCGCCACGGTCATGGCAATCGCTGAAATCAAAAACGTTCCGGCAAAAACCGGAATGGCCCCAAATGCGCCGGACGATCCCACCTGGTCGGACCGAATCGCCATCTGAGGGCTCCACTCAAGCCCGAACAAAAATTCATTGATCCCAACAACCTTAAAAAAACGGATGGCTTCGTATAGTACGGACAAAACAATGCCCACCGTCGTAAATATGGCAATGGTAGAACAGGCGATCAAAAGATAGCGGATTACCTGCTCAACATGGTTTCTGGCCCGAAGCCCGGGAGATATCTTTTTTTGAACAACGATAAGGCAGCCTGCGGCCATGACCAGTGTGATCACCGCAAGGGCGGCGTGGCTGACTGTCTGAAGATGCCGGTAATAATCAGCGGCCCGAGACATGGCCGGACTTACCTCGCCTGACACAATATTCCCCTGGACCAGATTTTTAACATCATTCATGATCAGTGTCAGCCGGTCAGCGGGAAGTGATTGTAAAGGTTCCGGCAGGCTGGATACAACGACATCGGCAATAACATAGGACTGACAAACATGCCATGCAGCAAAGACGATCCCCGCCGGGATCAAACACCACAGAGCGGCCAGAGCCCCGTAATACCCCGGTCGTGAATGCAGTATCCCCGACCCGCCGCAATCCTTTGCTACGGCACGGGCCCGCCGGCACCCTATGTGATAGGCCATGGTTGAAAAAAGCAGTAAAAAAATCAACAAATTGAATGGTGTCAGCATGATATCTTTCAAATTTAAGGTTAAAATTTCATGTGACAGAAAATAACCGAACTTTATTAGCGTTTCTTTAACGACGTATTAGAAAATGGTTAGTGTGAATATTTCATGATAAAATCAGTAATTATTTAATTTAAAAAGGGATCACTGATCTCATTGAATGATATAGTAGTTGTCAAAAACATATTCCGTAGACAATTGCGTTAAAAAAATTGATACACTTTTTAAGCGTTTAGACATTGCAGTTTTAGATGGTATGGTTACTCTCAAGCACCATGAGAAGCTACGTTAATCATAATTACGGTAGAGCACCCACAAATAATTTTTCTTGACTTGAAAATAGAAATAACCCTATTCTCGTCACTCATAACAAAGGTCTGTCTTTATATATGTGACAAACTTACAATAGGGATCCAGATGACTGAAAAAAAATATTATAGAATTGCCTCGCTGGAAAAAGGGGTGAAAATCCTTGAACTGCTCGCAGAACACGGAGAGCTCAGTGTCACTGAGGCGGCAAAACTGATGGATACCAACCGGGCGGGAAGCCACAGGTTTATCTCCACTTTAAAAGACCTGGGATATGTGGAAAAAAACAATAACAACAAGTATCAGCCCACCTTGAAAATCATGAAACTTGCCATGAAAGTCGCCAACCGCTTTGAAATTCGACGGATCGCAAAACCTTACATGCACAGGCTTTCCATGATGTTTAAAGAGACCGTGAACCTGGGATATTTTAAGAACCAGGAAATTGTCCATATCGACAAGATAGACAGTCTTGAAGTGTTGCGTATGGACTCTGCCCTGGGGGATACCGCCCCGGCCTACTGCACGGGTCTTGGCAAGGCCATCCTGGCATTCCTGCCTGAGCACGAGCTATTGCATTATCTTAACAATGTTGAACTCAAAACCATGGTCCCCAATACGATCACTGACCGGGACGAACTCTCCTCAGAACTGGACCGCATCCGGCAGAATAGATTTGCCATTGACGACGAAGAGATGAACATCGGGCTTCGCTGCATTGGGGTTCCGATCTTTGATCACAACTCTTATCCCGCCTATGCCATGAGTATCTCTGGCCCGTCCATGCGGCTGACCCATCGGGTGATTGAAGATATTAAACCCCTTATCCTGGAAGCCTCTGATGAATTGTCCCGCATGATGGGCACACCGTAACTCCCCTTTTTTAACTCACATCGCCACCCTTTTATAAATCTCGTTTTGTGAAAGCTCAGGGTTAGGGCACCCATTCATTTTTATAATACCTCTTTTTAAAAAAAAATTGTATTTCCCCTTGACAACAGGGGGGGGATTTTCATATTTGTGTATTTGTCACACATAAAAAACACTTGTCACATATAGTGAGACAAAAAAGAAATTAATATAAGGAATCAGGAATTATGGCTAAAAGAATAACTGTTTTTGACCTGCACCAAATGAAGGAGAAAGGTGAAAAAATCGCCTGACTGACCTCCTATGACTTCCCCACTGCCCAGTTTGCCCAGACAGCCGGCATGGAGATGATACTGGTGGGAGATTCATTGGGGATGTGTGTATACGGATACAACGGTACTGTGCCGGTGACTATGGACCAGTGCATTGTCCATTCGGAAGCGGTCAGAAGAGGAGCGCCGGACTGTTTTGTAGTAGGCGACATGCCACTGGGATCCTATCAGGTCTCTGACGAAGAGGCTGTTACCAATGCCATTCGGTTCCTCAAAGAAGCAGATGTGGATGCCATCAAACTTGAGGGCGGCGTCCGTGTCGCATCCAGGATTAGAGCGATAACCGATGCCGGCGTCAACGTTATCGGCCATATCGGGCTGACCCCTCAGAGTTCCGGACAGCTAGGCGGCCACAAGGCCCAGGGCCGGACCGCTGAAACAGCGAAACTGGTGGTAGAAGACGCGCTGTCCGTACAGGAAGCTGGGGCCACAATGCTGCTGGTGGAGGGAGTCCCCCCTGAAGTAACCAAGTATATCTGGGAAACCCTGGATATCCCGGTGATGTCCATCGGTGCCGGCCCCCACTGTGACGGTCAGCTGCTTATTGTGTCAGATCTCATCGGGCAGTTCCAGGCGTTTACCCCCAAGTTCGTGAAGAAATACTGCAACGTGGCAAAAATCGTCACCAATGCTATGAAAGAATATGTGGCTGAAGTCAAAGCTGTAAAATTTCCGGATGAGGACAAGTACTGCTATCACATGGTCCAAGGGGAAGAAGCCAAATTCCTTGATCTTATGAAATAACAAAGGATTAAACCATACTAAAGAAAGGACAATAACATGACAACGACAATAGATACCATTCGGGATTTTATGGAGAAACAGGGGATCCCTGGCCGTGACGGATATGATCTGGCCCCATCTGGCAAGGCATTCCCGGACGGGGCCAATTTCAGAATCGAAATCGCAGGTGTTGAGCGGGCCAGCACCATGGAAGCCATGATCAAGGAGGCGGAAAAAAGAGATGTCGTGATTCACCGGGCTATTGCGGCTGTTGGCGGTTCCACCTATTGCAGCGAAGCAGAGCTCAAAGAGATGGCCCAGATGGCCAGAGAAGCCAATATTGAGACTATCA
Source organism: uncultured Desulfobacula sp. (assembly GCA_964562385.1). GTDB lineage: Bacteria > Desulfobacterota > Desulfobacteria > Desulfobacterales > Desulfobacteraceae > Desulfobacula. Next base: position 24,353 of record CAZLTD010000028.1, on the reverse strand, counting down.
TGACCGTGGGCCACCGAAAAGGTTGGGACGTGGGTGCCAAAGAATCTGCCACCAGTGAAGGGTGTATGCAGGGGTTCCGCCTAAGGGGATCTGATAATATCTCCTTTCACATCGCTGATATCATGCGCAGTATAGAAGCCGGCTTCAGGGGATTTCTGGTCTATGATGAAGGTGTTTTGTTTATCCTCAATAAGATGAGGGAAGAGGGACTGATCCCCGCTGAAACTATTTTTAAATTTTCCGTGTTTGGTGGGTACTGCAACGCAGCCGGTGCCAAGGTTGTTGAAAGCATGGGGGCCAACTCTTTGAACCCCATTTCCGATGTGTCACGACCGATTCTTTCTTCCATCCGTGGTGCCATTGATATTCCTCTGGATGTATATACCATCGTTCCCAACTCATTCGGTGGTAACTTCAGGGCATGGGAAGCACCTGAAATTGCAAAGGTCGCCTCTCCCTGCTATTTCAAATTTGAGCCCGGCACATCTGAAGAGGAGATCTACATGCCGTGGATATCTGAGGACTGGCATGCTGATTTTATAAAAGAAAAAGTAAAACTTGCATCCATTGTCATGGAAATCATGGACAAGCATGCCCCTGAGATGAAAACCTCTCCTGTCGGCACCGAGGATCTGGTACTGACCAAACCCTAACTTAAGTGGATAAACAAAGAGCATTATGAATATTGAACATTTATTTGCAAAACGCAATGCCGGGGTTGAGTGGTCCGGCATCCGCATCATGTTTGCCCTGGCAGACCAGGTTGACGGTGTTGTCAACCTGGGAATCGGACAGCCGGATTTCGACACCCCGGAGCATATCCGGGATGCTGCGAAAATCGGGCTGGACCAGGGTTTTACAAGGTATCCGCCTGCTGCAGGGTTTCAGGACCTTCGAGAGGCTGTGGCCAAAAAGGTCTATGAGGAAAACAAGCTTGTGGCGGATCCCGAGTCTGAAATTTTCATCAGTGTCGGCGCCATGCAGGGCATTTTTAATGTCATGCTTCACCTGGTCAATCAGGGTGATGAAGTGATCGTTGTGGATCCGGGATATGATTATTATTCCCAGATCCGTCTGTTCGGGGGTGTCCCGGTCCGAGTGGCGGCAAAAGAGGAAAATGGCTTTAAAATTGATCCCGCAGACGTCAAGAAAGCGGTCTCCCCCAAGACCAAAGCCATCATCCTGAATACTCCCTCCAATCCTACCGGCGCCGTGTTTGACCGGGACATCCTTGAAAAGGTGGCAGCCATCTGCCGAGAGCACCAGATTATGGTGATTTCCGATGAACCCTATGAGCATATCATGTTTGACGGCAACGAACATCTGTCCATCGGATCATTTGAAGGGATGAAAGATCTGACCGTCTCCATCTATACGCTTTCCAAGTCCTATGCCATGACCGGATGGCGCGTGGGCTATGTGGTGGCGAACAAGGCGATAATTGACGAGATGGAAAAGCTGATGGAGCATATGGTGTCCGGCGTCACAGCGGTGGCACAGCGGGCAGCCCTTGCCGCCATCACAGGATCCCAAAACTGTGTTGCCAAAATGGTAGAGCGGTATACGGCGCGGCGTGAAATCGTTTACCAGGGGCTAAACAGCATTGACGGAATTTCATGTCTGAAACCGGAGTCCACATTTTATGCCTTTCCCAATATTTCATCATTCGGGATGTCATCCTGGGATTTTGCAAAACAGATGGTGAAAGAACACAAAGTGGCTGTGGTGCCCGGTACGGTGTTTGGTGAAAACGGTGAGGGGTTTGTCAGGATATCCTTTGCCACAAGCTCCCAAAACCTGGAAGAAGCCCTTGAAAGAATCAAAAAAGGGGTTGCCCGATTGTAACAATAAAAACAGTCCGGCCGGTTCCTTTTGCAAAAAAAGAAACCGGCCCCAATCATACTCAGGAGGATAAATGGCCCTGTTCAGTACAAATGAATATCTTGACCGCATTGCAAACGTAAAGAGTGCCATGCAGGCAAAGGGGATCGAGATCCTGGTGATCTGCGACCCCGCCAATATGAACTATTTGACAGGGTATGACGGATGGTCGTTTTACGTGCCCCAGGCGGTCCTGGTAATTGATGACCAAACGGAGCCTGTCTGGATCGGCAGAATGATGGATCTCAACGGTGCACGGCATACCGCTTTTCTCAAAAAAGAGAACATGATCGGGTACCCGGAAGATCATATTCAGACGGCTGTTAAGCATCCCATGAATTTTGTGGCAGACTTTATCAAAGAGAAAGGCTGGGGCGGTAAAAATGTGGGGGTTGAAAACGATGCCTATTATTACACCGCCCGGAGTGATGCTGAACTGAAAAAGACCCTGGGCAGGGACACCCTTTTGGACGGCAATCTCCTGGTGAACTGGGTACGGCTGATCAAATCCGATGCCGAGATCCAATTGATGAAACAGGCCGGGAAAATTGCTGAGAATGTTATGGCCACGGCCATTAAGAACCTGGCCCCCGGCGTCCGTGAATGCGATGCCGTGGCAGCGGTATATCACTCTCAGATGGCCGGCACCAAAGACTTTGGTGGTGATTACCCTGCCATTGTCCCCATGATGCCCACCGGGGAAAAAACGTCTGCCCCCCACCTGACCTGGACGGACGAGCCCTACAAAAGCGGACAGGCCGTAAACCTGGAACTGGCAGCCTGCCGGCACCGGTACCACTGTCCTATCGCCCGCACCGCCTTTATCGGACCCAATCCCCCCAAAAAACTTCAAACCCTTGCCGATATCACGGTGGAAGGGCTGAACCTGACACTGTCGGCCATCAAACCGGGCATGCAGGCCCAGGATGTAGAGCAGGTCTGGCGACATCACATTGCCAAAAAGGGATTTGAAAAAGAGTCGCGCATCGGCTATCCCACTGGCCTCAACTACCCCCCGGACTGGGGAGAGCATACAGCCAGTCTTCGCCCCGGGGACACCACCATCTTAAAACCCAACATGACATTCCATATGATTTTAGGGATGTGGATGGACAATTACGGATTTGAGTGTTCTGAAACCTTCAGGGTGACAGACACCGGTGCAAAAACATTTGCCCGGTTTGACCGAAAATTATTCATCATTAAATAAAAGGGAAAGGCATGGACCCGATAAAAGACAGAATCAGGGAGCTTGCGAACGAGGTCGTTGAACTGCGGCGCCATTTTCACATGTACCCGGAGCTTGGATTCAAGGAATTTGAGACTGCCCAAAAAATTGAAGCCTATCTTCAAAGCATCGGGTTTGAATCCACCCGGGTGGCCGGCACAGGTGTTGTGGCCGTTCTTGACAGCGGTCGGCCCGGTCCCTGCCTGATGCTGCGGGCCGATATGGATGCCCTGCCGATTATCGAGGCCAACGATGTTGAATACAAATCCAAAAACAAGGGTGTCATGCATGCCTGCGGCCATGATGCCCACATGGCCATGCTCCTTGTAGCGGCCCGGGTATTAAAAGAGAACACCTCGCTTTTGTCCGGAAAAATAAAATTTGTATTCCAGCCCGATGAAGAGGTGGCCGGGGCCATCAAAATGGTAAAACAGGGGGTACTTGAATCCCCAAAAGTGGATGCGGTCATGGGCATTCACATATGGAGTCTGATCCCGTCCGGCCGGGTATCCATTTCCCCTGGAGTGGTCATGGGCGGTCTGGATGTATTTAAAATGAGAATCAAGGGCAAGGGCGGACATACAGGCTACCCCCATGAAGCCATCGATCCTGTCATTACCGCCGCAAACATCATCCAGTCGGTTCAGGCGGTTCAGACACGGGAAACCGATGCACTAAAACCGGTGATCATCATGTTCGGCAAAATCCGGGCCGGTGAGAAATCCAATATTATTCCCGATGAGGTATACCTGGAGGGAACCATCAGGTTTCTGCACGATTCACCGTTTGATGATGACGACAACCCCACAAGGCGGTTCATTAGAATCTGTAACGCCGTCTGCCGGGCTCACCAGTGTGACTGTGACATTAAAATTGAACACGAGAACATCCCGCTGGTCAATGATGAAAGCATGACCGCCTTTGCCAGGCATAACGCCATAAAGGTTTTTGGACGGCCTGATGCGGTGGAAACAGGCCGATATATCGCCAGTGAGGACTTCAGCGAATACACAAGCCGGGTGCCCGGTGTCTTCATTTTTCTGGGCTGTGCCGACAGGGACAAACGAACCGATGTCCCGCTGCACAACCCTAAGTTTAATATTGACGAAAATGTTTTAACAAAAGGAGTAGAGCTTCATGTAAAAGGCGCTTTGGAATTTTTGAAACAAAAATGATTTCACGCGTTCTTCACCTATAAACAAAAACTTTAACCCTAAAAAAAAGGAGTCGGACAATGAGGAAAAATATGAGTATAAAATTATTTAAGGCATTACTTGCAGGCGTTCTGCTGGTTGCTATAACAGGTATGAACCTGTATGCCGCAGAGTGGAAGTATGCCATGGGCGAGGGTTTGAATGACCCCCAGGGCATCTATGCTGTGGCGTTTAAGAATTTTATCGAGGAAAATTCCAGGCACACAATCAAAATTTACCCGGTTGGAAGTCTTGGCGAAGAGACCGATATGATGGAACAGACCAAAGCCGGTATCCTGCAGTTTTTAGGACAGTCAACCGGTTATATGGGCGGTACGATTCCTGAAATGGATCTATTTACACTGCCGTATGTTCTGCCGACAGATACCAAGCAGCTGGATTATTTTTTCAAAAACTCAAAAGCCATAAACGAGATGCTTCCGCCGATTTTCAACAAACACGGACTTGAGCTGCTCTCTGTCTTCCCGGAAGGTGAAATGGCCGTGACAACCTTTGTTCCATTTCGCTCCCCCGCAGATTTAAAGGGTAAAAAAATCCGTGTAATGCCGGGGTCCCCCATCCTGGTTGAGACCTATAAAGCATTTGGCGCTTCACCGGTTCCCATGAGCTGGGGTGATTTGATTGGTGCTCTCAAGACCAACATGGTCGATGGACAGGAAAATCCAACCGTATGGATTGAAGCGTATGACCTGGATAACCTGACTAAGGTATTGACCTATACCGGCCATGGCCACTTCAATGCATCTGCTTCCGCCAACAAAGCGTTTTTTGACGCCTTAAGCGACAGGGATAAAAAACTGGTTCGTGCCGCAGCAGCCCATGCCCACCAGATCATCCTGGATGAAGCCCAAAAGCTGGATGCTTATGGCGTTGGGCGCATTGTCAGAACAAACCCGGGCTATCAGATTGTGACACTGTCTGAAACTGAACGCGCACCGTTTATAAAAGCTGCCAGTGCTGTACAGGCTTCGTTTGCATCAAAGAGTGCATCCAACAAGAAAATTCTGGATCAAATGGTGGCGGATCTAAAAGAAGCGCAAGAAAAAGCTAAATAATTTCATACAATAAAAGAGTAGCAAAATAGATTGTGTCTTTTATGCACCCTCTATTTTGCTACTCGGGCTATTTTGCAATTCAGGAGAAAAGATGGCTGATATAGCAGGAACAAGGAACAATCCCATATTAAAATCGCTCGATTTTATTGATTCTCTGATCAGTAAATTTGAGGGGGTGATGCTGGGTGTCGGCGTGATAGCAATGACGGTTAATACTGTTGCCGCCGTGATCAGCAGGTATGTTTTTAACTCTGCCATCACCTTCACCGATGAGCTGAATATGATATTTATTGTTGTGGTGACCTATGCGGGCTTAAGTTACGCAGCACGCAACGGGCGGCATATCAGGATGTCTGCCATTTATGATGCAATGCCTGCAACAACGCGCAAAGTGCTGATGATTTTGATGACTTCCGTGACATCGGCGTTTATGTTTTATCTATCTTTTTATTCCTATTACTACATTCTTGAGGTGTATCAAAGCGGACGGATTCTGCCGGCCCTGGGACTGCCGGTATTTTATATCTATTTGTGGGTGCCTGTGGGGTTTATTGTGACAGGATTGCAGTACGCCTTTACCGTGGTTAAAAATCTAACACAGGACGATGTCTATCTGTCAACCAATGTGAAAGACGGGTATGCCGACACAGATAATGATATTGAGATCTGAGGAATAATGATGAAATTTTCGATTAGAAAAATAGTAGTGCTGTTTGCTCTTACCTGGCTTCTGGCCACGCCGATTTTGGCATATAGCCCTGCCACCGTGGTGATTGAAGAGACATTGATTGAGCAGAAAACAAACATTTTTGTGTATGGCTATACTGAAGAAGTGGAGCCATGGGAAACGGTGAATATCACCTTCAAAGATAAGACGGGGGCAATTATTGAGCAGACCCCCAAGATTAATAAAATCGGCAATTGGAAGGTTGAAGAGGTAGACATCAGCTCTTTTAGTGACGGCAGTATCACCATTGCGGCTACGGTAAAAGATGACCGGGGAAATATAGTGGCACAAACAGAGGCCCAGGCTTTTTTGGATACCAGTTTCAGTATTGCCGGGTTTATGAAGGAACATTTTGCCGCCACCATATTTTTGCTCATGGTGGTTCTGCTGCTGTTGGGCTTTCCCATGAAAATCCCTTTGATTTCCGGTGCTACGCTCGGGGTCTATCTGCTGTATGACGGGGATATGTCACAGATGCAGTTTATGATCCAGCAGATGATGGCAGGGATTCGTCCGGCAGCACTCATTGCCGTGCCCATGTTTATCCTTTCCGCCGATATTATGACCCGGGGCCAGTCTGCTGAAAAACTGATCGATCTTGTGATGGCGTTTGTCAGGCACATCAAAGGGGGGCTTGCTGTGAGTACCGCCGGTGCATGTGCCGTATTCGGTGCTGTGTCCGGTTCGACTCAGGCCACGGTTGTGGCCATCGGTTCCCCCTTGCGTCCCAGGCTTCAAAAAGGGGGATACAAAGAATCATTTATCCTAGCACTCATTGTCAACTCCAGTGATATTGCTTTTTTAATTCCCCCCAGTATCGGGATGATTATTTACGGCATTGTTGCCAAAACATCTATCCCTGAACTTTTTATCGCCGGCATCGGCCCGGGACTGCTGATTTTACTTTTATTTTCAATTTACAGTGTGATCTATGCCTATATAAACGATATTCCCACCGAACCCAAGGCCTCGTGGGCCGAGCGGGGAAAGGCATTGTATCATGCGCTGTGGCCCCTGGGATTTCCGGCGATTATTATCGGCGGTATCTTTGGCGGTATCTTCAGTCCCACGGAAGCCGCTGCCGTGAGTGTGGCCTATGCCATCCTGCTGGAGGGTTTTATTTTCAGAACCATGAAGCTTGACGATTTTTATGAAACCGCCAAGTCAACAGGGTTGGTGACGGCGGTTGTGTTTATCCTGGTGGGTGCCGGGGCCGCATTTGCCTGGGTGCTCTCCTATGCCCAGGTGCCCCAGCAGCTTTTAGGGATGATCGGCATTGATGAGATGGGTAAGTATGGCGTGCTCTTTGTGATCTCCATTGCCTTTTTTGTCGGGTGCATGTTTGTTGATCCCATTGTGGTTATTTTGATCCTGGTACCCATTTTTGCACCTGTGGTGAAAAATGTGGGGCTGGATCCGGTGCTGGTGGGAACGATTATCACACTTCAGGTCGCTATTGGATCTGCCACACCGCCGTTCGGCTGTGATATTTTTACCGCCATTGCGGTGTTTAAGCGCCCCTACTTTGAAGTGGTTAAAGGGACGCCGCCCTTTATATTTATTCTTTTAAGTGTCGCTGTCGCCATGATCTTTTTCCCCCAGATTGCGCTTTTTTTAAGAGATGTCGCCTTTAGATAAGGAAGAAATATGTATCACAATATTTTAGTTCCGCTGGATGGATCGGACAATGCTTATAAAACCCTGACGCATGCCGGCAGCCTGGCGAAAAAATTTAATTCCCAGATCAATGTATTATCGGTCTTCAGGCACCACAGCCATATTGAAAAATCGATCTCCATGGTCAGGCCCAGGGAACCCGAAAACCTGGATGACGTGCTCAGCGCTTATGCCAAAGATGTCGTGGCCCAGGGTAAAGCCATATTACAGGAGCAGGGTGTTCAAAAGGTCAAAGGTTTTATAAAAATGGGAACGGCTATCAAAAAGATTTTAGAGTTTGCCAAAAAACACACCATTGATCTGATCATTATCAGCTCCAGGGGAAACGGGGATTTAAGGGGGTATCTTTTAGGCGGTGTGTCGCATAAGGTGACCGGCCTTGCCAAATGTCCGGTGATGGTGATTTAAAGCCGAAACGAACTTGCGAAGGCATGCACACACGCCCCTGTGCAATCAACACCTTGGCCTGATGCGTGCCGGATTCCATGACCGGACTGTCGCCCATGCGGAGACCAGTTTTTTTTTAAACATAAGAGCCACCCCGGATTGTTTCACATTCACCAAAAAGGGCCAGGGAGCATATCATGCAGTATTACCGAAAATCACGCCAGGTCTCCTATGGGGAGGCTGTCGGCATTCTTCTGTTGGACTCTCCAATACCCTTTATTCCCGGGGATGTGGCCAATGCCACCACCTATGATTTCCCGGTCCGGTTTAAAAAGGTGGAAGGGTTTACCGTAAAAATGGCGGTGAACGGTGATAAAAGCATTTATCCCCAACTGCTGGCAGCGGCCGGGGACCTGAAAGAAAACGGTGTTGCTGCCGTGACCGGTGACTGCGGGTTCATGGCGCTGCATCAGGACCGGCTTAAAAACGACCTTAAAATCCCGGTATTTTTATCCAGCCTGCTGCAGATTCCCTTTATACAACATATTTTACCGGACAACCGCGCCATTGGTGTGCTCACGGCCAGCCGGGAAAACCTGACCGGTTCGTTTTTAAACACCATCGGTATCACAGCGCCATCCGGGCTGGTGATCCAGGGTCTTGAAAAGTGCCCGGGGTTCAAATCCGCAGTAATGGAGGAGCAGGGAAGCCTTGACACACAAACAATTGAGGCCGAGGTGGTAAACGCGGCCCGGGACGTGATGGCAAAAGAAAACAAGGTCGGGGCCATTCTTTTAGAGTGCAGTGTCCTGCCCCCCTATGCCCGGGCGGTCCAGCATGCCACAGGCCTGCCCGTGTTTGACTATATCACCATGATCAATTTTGTATTCTCAGCCCTTGTTAGAAAAAACTTTTGCGGCTTTATGTAAAATAAAAAAAATGAATATTCCAAGGATGCACTTGCATGAAGTGCGCAGAAATTTCCAGAAAGCTCATAAAGAGATTAATTTGTGTGGCTGTAAGGATGCCGGTTTATATAGAATGATGGGAGAGATCCTGAAAGCTGGTTTTTGACCAATTAAAAAATCGTACGTGCATTCTCTGGCCGGGAATGATTGTTTTCCAAAAAGGTGAATAATTAGCAATTTAGTCAGGCACAGGATATTGTGGTTGGATACCTATTCAAAAAGCGATGACCTATAGACACATCTGTCGCTTAATTCCTAATTCGAAAAACTTGTGAAAATAAGAAATATCGAGATATCGATTTCGCATACAAATGATCACAATTAAACTCGGAGATTACTTACTGAAAAAGTTAAAGAATTTCACCACCCAGGAATGCTGTTTTGGACTGATATCCAAAACTATTCGAAGCCCAAAAGTTCATTAATATCTGTGTAACAAAATCCGTTTTTTTAGATAGACGAAAATCCCAGCTTATCCCTGTTCATCCCCATGTTAGGGGACTATAAAAATTTTGAAATTTGAAACGGCTTCCGCGCCACAATACTTAATTGGTTCTTCGATTGCTCATATTTCTGAGTTTTTGAATCAAATGGAGAACACTCTTAGAAATTATCGAGGTTTTCCAAGTAGTAGACCTTGGAAATTTTGGATATTTGGCTGCCAAGGGTTGCAACAAGATATTCTATATTAACCGCCAGACATTGTCGGAAAGACACTGACAGTGTCCCCATCCTGTAACAGTTGTTCCTCATTTTTTACAATCCCATTGACCAAAATTAATTTAGACTGGTCTTCTGGAAAATCCAGCTTTTTTAAAGCACTTTTAACCGGAACAGGTTTTTCAAACTCAAGTATGACAAACTCATTGCCAGAGGCTGTTTTATATTTGTGAAAGGTTTCTGAAAATTTTATTTTGATTTTCATAATTCAATTTTTCTCATTTATAATCTCATAAAATATTTGTTTTAAGCAACTGTTCGAATATTGTTTTTTTATGGTCTGACTCAACTTTCAAATCTCAAAAGTTAATAGATAACACCAAGCCCTTTACTGCCATTCACTTTCAGGGTCAGCGCAGTGGGAGCCTTCACGTGAATAACATCTTCGGTCTCAAAGAGTTTTTGATTTTTATCCAGCCATCCATAATCGATCCGGTCGGAAGATTGGTTGTTCACATTCAGATAGTTAATCCCCAACGCAGCAATATTATGAAAAAAATGAGAACCGTGAGACGGTTCTGCATTAACCAGCGGATGGAAAGTTTCAACAATGGCCCCAACACCGGAAATGTCATTCCAGGAAACCGGAATACCGAGCCAATGATCTGCCGATCCCCACCTACCGGGTCCAATGAGAATGTATTTCCTTCCAGTTTTGACAAGGGCGGTGTTAATTTGAGAGATCTGTTTTGCGATCTGTGGTGTCCTTGCTGGATTAAACGTATCCGGTTTAACAAAAACAACATCTGCCATATCACGATTGACGGTATTGCCAAGGGCCATATGGGAAATACAGAAAGCCCTTTTTTTGTCTTCCTCGGAAATTGAAACATCCAGCATTTCTTCAACCATGCTCATTGGGCGGATCTGAACAACTCCGAAACCGGCCTTTTCCTCAGAATTTCCAATGATTTCCAGAGCAAATTCAAGCTCAACTGGACAACCAAGTTTTTCATACCCCAAATCCAGCAATACCATTATGATGTCCGGTAAAGGAATTGTCTTGTATTTCAATAATGATGAAAAGGTTACTACCGGAAATCCCTGTTGGGAATAGGTGTCACGGATACGATTTTCTGAAGGGAAATAGGTGCTGGATGCAAACCTGACCTGATACTCTTCTCTTGCATTATGAACTTCCCGTCTTTCCATTGTAATTGACTCATCTGCATCAACTAACACCCGGGATTCTTTCATCTTTACCGCGTAAAAATATTGCTGGGCATTCTTGAGTGTATCTTCAACCGATGACCGTTGGGGTAGAATATTGGGATACTTCGGTGAAAACCTTAAATCCCTTTCTCCTTCCATAACAGCCTTACCCATACCCAATGCTATATTCACAACACCATCCTCGGGTTTCATGGATGAAAACGGGTAATAATTTTTTGACTGAGCCACCCCTGAAACTGCCGGATAAAAATAACCGTCAACAGGTCTGCCCACTGTTTTTTGAATGATTACAGCCATTTTTTCACTTTCAATACGATTACCGACCCTTTTTGAATACGCTTTGGGTGCCTTGAAATAAGTGGATGCGTAAACCATTTTAACAGCACTGATGAGCTGTTCCAACCGGCAGTCAATATCAGCATCATCATTGGAAATGGTGAACGTTTTATACAAACCGGCATAGGGTTTGAAACGAGCATCCTCAAGAAGACTGGAAGAACGGACTGAAAGGGGATAGAAAATGTGACTCAGAAAGGATCTTAAATCTGCTTTCAAGGCAACTGGAAAGTCTGCATCCTTACACCGCCGGACAATGGTTTTATCTGGTAAATCACTGGTTGCCAAATCTTCAAAGTGATTCATCTGAATAAATTGATCAAACCCTTCAGTCGTGATTACCAGGGTCTGAGGAACAAATACATCCACTGATTTAAATTGAGCAAAAAGTGCCTGATCCTGGTGGATTAACGAAGAAAGAAATGATAGCCCCCTGGCTTTTCCCCCAAGAGAACCTTTACCAATTTTTAAAAATCCGGTCTCGGGATCAAACCGTTCTCTATCAAAGTCAACCACCATCCCTTTCATGCGCGCCCGGCGTTGCTGCCTGATTACATCAATTAATTTCCGACGGTGAGTTTCGATATCAGGATAATCTGTCTCTCTAAAACTTCTAACTTTAGAGGCCAGTTCGACTTCAGCAAAGGAAAAGAGCCACCTGGAAAAATCGTTCTGCTGGCAGTGGTGAGTAAATGATTCAGCCGGTATGATTTCCAATTGTTGCTCCAGAGTATATAAATCCGTGGCAATCCCTACCACACTACCGTCCGGCATTTTGAAAGTGAAGTCACCAAATCCCAGGTATCCCAATAGAAAATCAGCGATCTTTTCCTGGAGTTCTGGTGAATTCTTATTAATAAAAACCGCTGGAATCCCGGCAGCCGGACTGGCGTTATGGGGTTCAGAGCTTGCCAGGAGCAGCGGGATATCAAACCTGTCCCTTTTAATATATCGAAGCAATTTCAATCCGGCTTCCGGATCAAGCCGGCCATCCTTTGGAAAGCGTACATCAGAAATAACTCCCAAGACATAGGATTTGAATTGCTCATACAGGCTTAAGGCTTCTTCATGAGAATTGGCCATGATGACTTTTGGACGAGCCCGCATACTCAGCAACCGGTGTTCCTCATTAAGCCCTTCATCAATAACCGCCTGAGTTTCAATCACAAGCTCTTTGTACAGCACAGATAGGATTGCCGAACGATAAAAAGGAGAATCCTCGACAAAAAGAATTACACGGATACCGGCTATCCCGGTATCATTTATGATATTCAGCCGATCTTCCACACTTTTAATAATGGCCAGTAAAATCCCGGCATCCCCAGACCAGAAAAAAATCTGATCAATTCCAGATCTTGTTTCCAAAAGTTTGGTACAAGTTTCCGGCAGTAGTTCCCGATGTGTCAGCAGGATCACCGGAATTTCTCTTTGCCCGGCTTTAATCTTATCTCCCTGTCGGAAAACAAGATCGTCACTACCTTGAGAAATAATGATAAAAAGATCAAATCTTTTGCCAGACATTTTTTTTTCAACATCTGACATGGTAGATGCCCAAGTCAACCTTGGAGGGTGGCTTAAGTTTAATCCTCGGTATTCATTATTAATCTGCTCGGACAACCGGCCGTCTTCTTCCAGTATCCAGGCCTCATATGCTGTTGACAAAAGCAGGATGTCTTTGACCTTGTTAGGCATCAGGTCATAGAATAATTTAAAACGGGATGATTTTTTTTATTTTGATCCTGCATCCTGCATCTCCTTTTATCTCTTCAGTTTGATTAATTTTTGAGCTGAAATAAAAACGATCAAAACAGGTGTGAGAACAACGTTTAAACGATTTGCTTGAAAATCCGACAAGAACCTATTCGATTAACTATAAGCTATGTCTTAAGCTGGATCCTGGCAGGCAATTAGCTGCTTGAAGATATCCTGAAACACTGGTAGCTTATCTTGTCATATAGCAGTATCCTGACGGACTATATCAAGGTACCACAAGGACAGGAACTGAAGATCGTTTCAGAACCTTGCGGACAACACTGTCCCCCATGGCTTCCGTCAGGAGCCCCTGCTGCTTACATCCCATGACGATCAAACCGCAGTCTTCCTCTACGGCGGTGGCAACAATTTCATTTGCAATGGAGCGGCCTTCGGCCACGAGAACCTTGCTGATCAAACTGTGGGTGTCACCACTTACATTGTTGCTTTTTTCCTGGAAAAAATCGGTAATGGCTTGCTGAATTTTTAAGGCGTCCACATTTTTCCCCACAAGGATATCTCGAGCTCCCTTGCGACGTTCGGATTTCAGTTCCTCGTACAATTGTTTGCCGAATACCGTCCTCATTTTCTTCTTAGATCGAGGATTTTCCCCCATGACATGCAGAATAATGATATTGGTTTTCCTATAAACAGCCGTTTCTACAGCATGTTTAAATACAGTTTCCATTTTACTTGATAGATTGGATGCAAACAAAATACTTTTAATCTCTTCCATTTTGTATATTCTCCCATGGATTGGTTGGATTATCCTGGTTCCGGCACGTTGCCGACAAACTATTTATAACAAAGTTGATCTTTTTATCTACCAGACATTGTCGGGAAGACACATACAGTGTCACCATCTTACAACAACTGCTCCTCATTTTTTATTTTATCAGGATGGCATTGAAAGTGTATCGGGAGGTCGCAATTTTTATTTTCATCAGGCTGTTATTCCGCCGTCAACCGTCCAGGCAGCACCTGTTATAAACTCCGATGCACCGGATGCCAAAAAGCAAATAACCGAAGCCACCTCTTCAGGCCGCCCCAATCTTCCAACCGGATAAGATTTTGTCAATGTTTCCATATACTTTTCCGGATTCTTCCTTGTTTCAAGATCCTTATGAAGCATTGGAGTTGAAATATCACCAGGGCAGACACAATTAACACGGATCCCGTATGAAGCAATGTCCAGTGCCAGTGCTTTCGAAAAAACCGTCAAGCCACCTTTTGAAGCACAATAAGCAGATGATAATTTATTCCCCTGAAGCCCGGCATCAGATGATACATTGATGATGGTTCCACTCCTGTTTTTTTTGAAAAAGGGAACCGCATATTTGCACATAAAAAATGCCCCTTTCAAATTGGTATCAATGGTACGGTCAAATTCACTTTCTGTAACATTTTCAATTGCGTTTGCCTTAAAGATGCCGGCATTGTTTATCACGATATCGATTCTGTCGTATTGTTCAACAGCAGAAAAGACTACCTTTCTGCATTGCTCAGGTTTTGATATATCTGCTTTAAGAAAGGTAAGGCTACTGCCTGGTTCCTTCAATTGTTCAGCCGCTTTGTCGCCTTTAATCCCATCACGACCGGTAAAAATCACATTGGCTCCCCCATTTATAAGCATCCGTACCGTTTCAAACCCGATGCCGGAGCTGCCTCCGGTCACAACAGCAACTTTACCTGAAAAATCAAATTTATATTTATCCATAGACTGAATCTGCAATAGGCTTATTTAAACCGGACCTTGTTTAAAGGTCATATTTTCTATATTGACTTGAAAAACCACAACAGCCTTGGCCTTGACTTGTGGAATATCCATCTGTCTGTCTGAATATTGAGAAATAATAGTCTTTAGCGCTTTGATTTTGTTTTCAGTTTCTTCAATGAATTCTACCGTACCTATACCAATAATGCTTTGGTACATCATATCCCATGAACACGGATCCTGGGCTTCTATTACCTCGGTGACCCGGTCAAACTCAAAACAGACATTTGGGTTAGCCCTTAAAAGATCAAGTTTATTTCCCTTGGGGCCACTGTGGAAATATATTGTATTATCTCGGTATCCAAAGCTTAACGGGACAATATAGGGTGCCTTGCCTTGATTGATACCAAGCCGGCATACCTTCGAATCTTTTATCAGGGCTTCAATTTTTTCCAGATCTGATAATGATTTTTTGTCTTCCATATTTTTCCTTTTACAGAATCAGCCGATGGGGATCACATTTCTCCCGCAGCAGAGACAGCTCCTTTTCAGAAGGTGGTATGATTTCTTCTGCACGGGCTGTATCAATTTCAAATTCCATATTTTGTAAAATTTTATCCGATGCAATACCTGGATAATATCCCTTCAGATACATCTGTTTGGTCTGGTCATCAAAACCCATTATCCCCATATTGGTTATGACTTTATCCGGTCCGCCACCCGGCAGATCTGCTTTCTCCCGAGCCCCGGGCCCGTCCAGAAAGCCCGGTGTTGTCAGGTAGTCCAGTTTTTTCTTGAATTTACGTTTTTCCTGGGTCATGAAAATGATACTCCGCGATACAAAAGAAGCAACATCGCAGGCACCACCACTGCCTGAAAATCGGACATCGGGCCCATCATACTCACCAATGACTGTTGAATTCAGATTTCCATAAATATCAATCTGTGCAGCTCCCAGAATCCCAACGACTTGTTTTCCCGTAATCTGATTCTGCATGGTGCCAAACGCTTCAAGAAGGCCGGCATTTGATGAAGATTGGTACATAATCCTTGGATCTGCCACTGCCAGTGGGAGATCTTCCAATTTTGAGTCTATGGCACCTGTTTCAAAAAAAATAACACTCTGAGGGGCATTGATATTTTTTGCAGCCATAGCTGCAAGCATTGAAATACCGGTACCACAGAAAACGATATCATCATTCCTTATTTCTCTTGCTGCAGCAATAGTCATCATCTCTTTCAGTGTGTAATCCATTTTATCTCTTCCTTCGCCTATCTTCTATCAAGATTTTTCGCATATCCACGATTTTTATCTGCCGCTATCATTTCAAGCCGCCTTCTGCCCACAGAATCAAGCAGGTCGCTGTGTGTATGGAGATTTAAAATATTATCTTCAATATAGGATCGATATTGTGTGTCATCCTTTGCAATTTCTGCATATTCTTTTAGAAATATTGAATCATAATCATAATAACGGAAACAGGCCGTTGGATAGGCACCATAAGGAATATGGACAACAGCATCAGCATGGATAAAAGGAATCTGGTTCCGATCAGGCTGATTTTTTAAAAAGTCATCATCTAATAATTCCTCGCATGTAACAATAAGGGTCTTCGCAGCCTTTGCCTGTTCCACATCAGCAAGTGTCAGACCTTCAATCCTGCAGTTACCCTTGTAATCGGCCTTTTGGACATGGATTATAGTGACATCCGGATTAATCGCCGGGACAAGGATAAGCTTTCTTGTATCACACCATGTTCCAAAAGGATTTTCAATTTCAATCAGTTTATCATTAGGAAGCTTAGGATTTTCTTTTCTTGTTTCGGATGAAAAACCCCAGATCTTTACTATATCCGTACCCATGGAAGAGCGTGTCGGCAGGAATGGTATCCCCATGGATCCGGCCAGAAACCTCAGGGTCATTTGATAATTAGAATAATCTTCTACATTGATTCTCTTTTCCTCAATTGCTTTCCTGAACCGGATGCAGGTAGATGCAAATTTACCGCTGCCGCCATAAGCAATTTCAAGATTTTTTACAACACCGGCACCTACTAGTTCATCTACACCTTGCCCATTTGAATGGGCATAGAGATGGACATCTTTTATTTTTTGACGGATTATCTCATATACGGCAGCCATGGGATTGCGGTTGATGGTGAACCCTCCTATTGACAAATGACATCCGTCTTTAACATAGGATTTAACAGCGTCTTCTAAACTTGATATTTTACTGCCATTGACTTTCATAAGTTTCCCTTGAATAGCAAAAAAAAGAGACACACAGGCAGCCCAAGGCTATCCTTGGACTACTGTGAATATAATTTGAAATTAAACCAGACCCTGATCCATCATTGAATCCGCTACTTTTACAAATCCGGCAATATTGGCACCATTTACATAATTGCCCGGAGTGCCATACTCATCAGCTGCAGATACGCAAGCATCATGAATACTTTTCATGATACCCTTAAGTTTGTTTTCTACTTCCTCTCTTGACCAGTGGATTCTCATGGAGTTCTGGCTCATTTCAAGACCGGAAGTGGCAACACCACCAGCATTAGCGGCTTTACCCGGTGCATAGAGAATTTTGTTTTCAAGGAAGACTTCAATTCCTTCAGGAACAGTTGGCATGTTTGCACCTTCAGAGACAACATAAACACCATTGTTGACAAGATTTTGTGCATCCACTGCATTGATTTCGTTCTGGGTTGCACTTGGGAAAGCACATTCTGCTTTGTGGTTCCAAAGTGGGTTGAATTCCGCTGCACTATCCAGTTCCGAATAAACTGCTTCTGAATATTTTTCAGCATACTCTTTGATTCTTCCGCGTTTTACATTTTTCAGGTACATAACATACTGAAGTTTATCATTATCAATACCTTTTTCATCGTAGATATAACCTGATGAATCCGAAAGGGTAACTACTTTTCCACCCAATTGATTTACTTTTTCTGTGGTGTACTGGGCGACATTACCGGAACCGGATACCAGACATGTTTTGCCATCAAGGCAGTCGTTTTTGGTAGCCAGCATGTTGTCTGCAAAGAAAACAGCGCCATAACCGGTTGCTTCCGGTCTGATCAGGCTGCCGCCCCAGTTCAGGCTTTTTCCTGTCAGAATACCTGTAAATTCGTTTTGAAGTTTTTTATACTGTCCGAAAAGGAACCCGATCTCACGACCACCTACTCCGATATCACCGGCAGGTACGTCTGTGTCAGGTCCGATATGACGGTAAAGTTCGCTCATGAAGGCCTGGCAAAATCTCATGACTTCATTGTCTGATTTGCCCTTTGGATCAAAGTCAGATCCACCTTTACCACCACCAATGGGGAGTGTAGTTAATGCATTTTTAAATACCTGTTCAAAAGCAAGGAATTTCAAAATAGAAAGGTTTACGGAAGGATGAAACCGAAGACCGCCTTTATATGGACCAATTGCAGAATTCATCTGGATTCTGAATCCTCTGTTCACACGAACCACACCCTGATCATCCATCCAGGGGACCCTGAACTGGATCACTCTTTCCGGCTCAATCACTCTTTCCATGATACCGGCATGTCGATATTCAGGATTTTTGTCCAGTACCGGTTTTACAGACTCAACCACCTCGGTTACTGCCTGGTGAAATTCTTTCTCAAACGGATCTCTTGCATTAACAATATCCATTATACCCATTGTCATTCTCCTGTTAAAAATAAGTTTTGGATTATATTAATCCGGCATAAACGTCTTTGTTTATTTTTTCCTAAAGACCAAACCCCATTGTTTGTTCCGTATCTATTTTTTAAATGGTTTTACCGGTCAGGATGAATCGATCATTCTTCCTGACTGTTAAAATTGATAGGCTGTTTCACCGTCAAGCGTCATCAGTGGAGCGTATTTTTCAGGTCGTCTGTCTCGGAAAAGTCCCCATGCATCTCTCTCTTTTTGACAGACCTCAAGATCTACTTCTTCAACCAGAATTCCTTCGCTCGTGCGATCCATTTCTGAGATCTTCCGGCCTTTGCTATTTGTGATAAAAGATGATCCGTAAAAGGTTATTTCCGACTTTTCAAACGTTTCAGTTCCAATCCGGTTTGAAGCGACAACCGGCATTAGATTTGTTGCTGAATGCCCCTGCATGCATCGTTGCCAATGGCCTTTACTGTCATAGTCCGGATCCGAAGGTTCAGACCCAATCGCTGTCGGATAGAAGAGAATTTCCGC
Organism: uncultured Desulfobacula sp.; assembly: GCA_964562385.1. GTDB lineage: Bacteria > Desulfobacterota > Desulfobacteria > Desulfobacterales > Desulfobacteraceae > Desulfobacula. The sequence goes on along the minus strand of CAZLTD010000028.1, from coordinate 5,312 downwards.
GCCCATCACAGCCATACACCTTGCTGTCTCAGGGAACCACTGGTCCCAGCAGATACCAACACCGATTTTTGCATATCTGGTATTCCACACCTTAAAACCGGTATCTCCGGGATTAAAATAATATTTTTCTTCATAGCCTGGTCCATCGGGTATGTGAGTTTTTCGGTATGTCCCAAGATTGGTTCCATCGGTATCAATAATAGCAATGGAATTGAACCTGGCCTGATTCTTTTTCTCGAAAAAACTTATGGGAAGTACAACATTCAACTCTTTTGCAATTTGTGCAAAGTGTTTGACAGCCATATTCCTCTCTATTTCCATGGCCTTTTCGATATGCTCCGGTTTCTCCTCCTGACAAAAATAGAGGTCTTCAAAAAGCTCCTGGAGCAAAATAATTTGGGCGCCTTTTGAGGCTGCCTGCCTGACCAGTTTTTCTGCTTTTGCAATGTTTTCGTCTTTGTCATCACTACATGCCATCTGCGTGGCAGCAATTTTTACTTTTCTCATTTTTTCTCCTGCACTTTTGGCTGCTGCTGAGTGATACAGTGTATATTTCCTCCGCCCAAAAGTATTTCTCTTGCATAAACCGGGACAATCTCATGCTCAGGCATGGCTCTCTTCAATGTATCAATGGCCGCTTGGTCAAACTTATTATCATTGAAAACCGGCAATATAACCGCACCGTTGGCAATATAAAAATTGGCATAGGAAGCTGCCTGCCGGTCTCCTTTTTTACGGGGTAATGTACCGTCAACAGAGTCGACACCACTGCTTTCAGCTTTTGATATTAAAACGGGTTCAGGTATATGCAATTTAAATATTTCAAGTTTTCTACCCTTTGCATCAACTGCATCGGACAGAACGTCATACGCTTTGGTACTCATCTCATATTGCGGGTCACTTTTGTCATCCGTCCAGGCGAGAACAACTTTTCCCGGTGCAATAAAGTGCAGAATGTTATCAACATGCTCATTGGTTTCGTCCAGATAGATTCCCTGGGGTAACCAGATTATTTTTTCCAGGTTCAGATAGTTTTTCAGGATATCTTCAATTTCTTTTTTTGACAGGTGAGGGTTCCGGCTTTCATGCAACAGGCAGGTCTCGGTTGTAATCAAGGTTCCTTCACCATCCACGTGAATGGATCCGCCCTCAAGGACAAAATTTTCAAGGCTGTAAATTTCTTTTCGCTCGATTTCACAAATCTTGCTGGCAACCTTGTCATCCTGGTCCCAGGGGAAGTAAGCCCCGTCTGTCAGCCCCCCCCACGCATTAAACCGCCAGTCAATCCCGCGGACTTCATTTGTCCGGTCATTCACCACAAAGGTAGGGCCTGTGTCCCGGACCCATGCATCATTTGTTGCCATTTCAATGACTCTTACCTGTGGATCAAGGACTTCTCTTGCAGCGCTGAATTGAGATTTTGATACCAGCATGGTAACTGACTCAAAACGGGATATGGCATGCGCCACGTCAGCATACGCTGCCTGGGCGGGTTTCGCACCTAATCTAAAATTATCAGTCCGTTCCGGCCATATCATCCAACAGCCTTCGTGGGGTTCAAACTCTCCCGGCATTCTAAAACCATCTTCTTTGGGGAAAGATTTTAGTATTACAGACATTTCATTACCTCCATTCCTAAAAACTATAGAGACCTTTTTTATCCAAGATGAATGCAACAAGAATAAACATTTTTAATAGTATTAAAATAGCCGCCATGGTGAATGGTATCGGCGGCTACTGATATCAATGCATAAGGGGTTTGACTTTAGGTTTCTTATATGACATGCCACCATCTACACCTATGCCTTAACCTCCTCCCAGCATTACTCCGGGCAGCCAGAGTACAAGTTGCGGGAATGCCATAATCAGTGCAAGGGCTATGCCTTGAATGATTACAAACGGAATGACGGATCGGTAAATATCCGCCATGGATATATCAGGCGGCACCACTCCTTTTATCAGCATGAGGCAGTACCCGAAAGGGGGTGTCATATATGCCATCTGCATATTTATGATGTAAAGAACACCGAACCATACGGGGTGAAATCCCAATTCATTGATAATAGGAATATAGATCGGCATGGTAATGAACAGAATAGCCGTATCATCCATGAACATTCCCAGGATAAAGAAGGTGCATTGTATCATGATCAAAACACCCCATGGTCCTAAAGGAAGGGCATGTGTCACTGTGTGGATAATCTCTTTGGCCCCCAATGCATCATAGATCTGGCCGAAGGTCAACGCGCCCATGAATATCCACATCATAATGGCGGTAAGCTTGGCACTGTCCGTAAGTGCATCGTTTATTAACTTAAAACTGAGCTTTCTCTTAATTGCAACTGCGATAATACCTCCCAGGGCACCCATGGCAGCGGACTCCACCGGTGTTGTCAGCCCAAGCATTATTGTTCCCATTACCGAAAAGATAAGGAGACACGGTAAAATAAGATGTCTGAGACTTCGTATTTTTTCAGGCCATGAGGGCCGTTCCTCTTTCGGTATGGTGGGAGCAATATGCGGATGGATCTTGCATCGTATGGTAATGTAAATAATATACATGACCGCCAGCAATAGCCCTGGAATCGCACCGCCAAGGAAAAGCCTGCCGATCGATTCTTTTGCAATAACAGCATAAAGAATTGCAATAAAGCTTGGCGGGACAAGAAACCCAAGTGCAGCACCTGCCTGGATACACCCGACGGCAATCTCTTTTTGATACCCCCGCTTGCGCATCAAAGGCAGTGCGATCCTTCCCATGGTCAGTGTTCCAGCCGCTTCTGAGCTCACCAGGGCTGCAATCATGGTGCAGACACCAATTGTGGCCGAAGCCAAACCACCCGGAATCGGTGCCAGCCAGTATTGGAAGGTGTTAAAAAGGTCGTCTGCTATTCCTGAATAGTAGAGCATCATCCCCATGAAAACAAACATGGGAATACAGACCAGAACTGTATAATTCACCGTACTTACGGCAGCCATGTAACCCATTAAAAGGGATTCCGGCCCCCATAAAAAAAGGGAGAATACCAGGGCAACTGCTCCCAGGCCATAGCTTATGGGAAAACCAGTCAATAACAGCAGCAGCATACTCCCAAACAATAATAGTGTTATCCATTCAATTCCCATTCCAGTCCCTCCCTGTAATTGCTGTATACAAATCACGAATATACTTGCCTATCCCTGCAAGCAGCAGTAAAGAAACACCTACAGGTATGGCGAGTTTGAAGGGCCACAACACAGGTCTCCAAACTGATCTGGAATGTTCATTATGAATGAGACCGGTATACCAGTCCTGCCATCCATAGAATACAATTGTTCCAAAATAAAAGAAAAAAAGCGAAAATGTAATCAGGTCAAATATGGCTTTTTTCCTGTTACTGAAACGGTGGAACACCAGATCCATTCGTACCTGCTCGTCTGTTATTAAAAGATAGGCACCGGTCAGCATCCACATGGGGCCGAACAGCAGTGCAACCAGTTCGCGAGCCCATAGTGTGGGTGCCTGGAAGAAATATCTTAAGCAGACATCAAAAATGGTAATTATCACAAAAAAGAGGATGAGCCACTTGACACATTTTGCAACAGCAATGCCCAGGCTGTCTGTAAACCAGACAATTTTTTTTAGTATTTCCATTACGTTCCTACCTTCAATAAATACGATACAGTCTTATGGAAAAAAGTCTGCAGATGAATCAGATCACCTGCAGACCCGGCTTCATTTTACTCGATTCGTCCAAAGTCTTTCATGGCTTTTAATACAGCATCAGCAGCTCTTTTACAAAATGGTCCTCTTTTTGCAAAATCATTTTTTATCCACTCAACAGACTTATTGGTCAGCGTTTGCACATCTTCGGCCGGCAGATGGGTAACCTTAATGCCCTTTTCCTGCATGAGTCTCAACGCTTCCTGTTCTTTTTCAGCATAAAAAGAGGCCATGTAAACGGTATTGGCCTGGACAGCATTCACGAGAATTGATTGATGATTGGCCGGCAGCTTATTCCATACTTTTTCACTGATGAAATAGAAGGGGAAAAAGGCAACCTGGTGCCTGGGAAGCAAAAAGCTCTTTGTTACTTCGTGAAGCGACATATCATACATGGCTTTTGCACCGCCATATTCAACGCCTTGAATGACGTTTCTGGAAAGTGCTGTATAGAGTTCTTCAGGCCCCATATAGACAGAGGAAGCACCGGCTAGATCATGCAGAAATGTGGCATAAGGATCCAGGATGTTTATGTTCAACCCTTTCATATCTTTTATGCTGTTTACCTCTTTGGTAAACATTAATGCACCACAGTCATCTGCCTGAAATCCAAGCACTTTGATTTTATATCTTTTCTCAAAGGCTTCTTTGTAGATGTCGCCCAGACCATATCTGTAGATGGCAGCCATCTCTTCTTTAAGATTTCCAAATAAATATGGCGCTGCTTCCAATTCGCCTACCGGAACCGATCCCATCTGATAATCAGGATGTGTGTGCCCCATCTGAAGTGTGCCGGCTGCTACCATATCGCAAAGTTTTTCTACATCTACCAGCTCACCGTCTGCGAATACCTTGATTTCAATTTCGCCGTTAGACATCTCATTAACAATTTTGGCATAGTGCTCAAAAAAGTGATTTTCAGCCGCGCCCCATGAATGCTGCATTTTCCATACTGTTTTAGCATGCGCCTGAAAAGAAAATGCAATGATCATAAAAATTGCAAAAACCACTCCGACTAACCATTTTTTTGATTTCATCTCTCTTCCATCCTTTTTTATTATAATGTTATTTTTTAATGGCTGTTTATAAGCGCTGTCCAATCTTTTTCCAATGAAGGTAAAATCCAGAATCATTTTCTTACACTCTATTTAAAAGAGTCAAGCAGAGAATGGTTCCCTTCAAACCTTATTAGCCGCACTCATAAACGCCAGCATCCTTGTTAATATCTATGTATGTACTAAAAACTTTATAGGGATCGTTATAAAATAACTTCACATAATCTGTTTGCAAAAGTCCTAAGGACTGGACATTTTGCAAACAGAATGTGAGCTAATTTTTGAGCCCACCCTTACCCCATATAATTTGCCGTTCTTGGTACCCTGACAGCTTCTTTGAGAATTGCTGAAGCAAGGTTGCGCCTTTTTTGATCTGACCTACCATCTTTGGTACGCTGTTTCATTTGCTGGCTTCGAAGTTTTATAGAGACCTTGTCTGCCTCTTTAAAAACCAGTGCGCCAAAATTACATTCACCAACACAAGCCGGGCTGCCGCCGCACAGATCACATTTATACGGCATACCGGAATCATATTGTTCAATCATGCCGTACTG
>CAZLTD010000027.1:0-52866 GCA_964562385.1 uncultured Desulfobacula sp. | reverse complement strand
TCTGTGAGAGGGATGAGGCCGGATTAATTAACCGACCTCACCCTACTCGATATTGTTTTAAGGATCGGCTCCAAAATTACGAGATCTTCTGTTCTTAAAATATCCCTTCTTTTAAGGGGTTTTGGAAACAATTTATAGCAGTTCCCATATTAACGTTCCGATTGAAAAAAGTATGTGCCGTTCCAGATAGGGTAAAAATTTTCACTCATGTATGCGGGGCCTCTTTCAGCCTCGAAAATCGTCCATGATTTTCTCCGAGGGAAATTCCTTCTCCTGCGGCGTCCTGCCACCCGAAGGGATTTAATCCGTGAAAACCCTCACCCCAACCTACACTCTATCTCCCTAACTGTATTTTCCGTGCAAAAGGAACCTGTTTTTGAGAACCGCGATAGATTCAGTTTTTTTGTAACGATTCCTAAACTGTTGTATCCGGCTTAGAACCGAAGTGATAAACAGCTTAAGCCACCATCCAGTTTTCTGAATTCAGATACATCGACTATTTTTACCCGGTAACCGGCCGTTTCAATCATTGCCGCGGTTGTTTCAAATCCGTCCGGCACAATCACGGACCCATTCACCCACACTGAGTTGGCAGCATATGCCTCACTGGGATCAACTTCCAGGATATCAAACTCTTGAAACTCTTTTTTGTTTAAAAATTCTCCAAATGCAAGCAGCTTATTGTTTTCAAGGTAGGAGATTCCCGTTTTCAGGTGTAATACCGATTCAAGGGTGACGGTGGTGCCGGTAAGACCGTATTTTTCAAGAATCGCAATCAGCATGGCGGCGCCTTTTAGATTAGTCCTCTCGGATAAGCCGATATAAAAGTGGCTGCCCACCATCATGACATCGCCGGCATCCAGGGTGCCTGGCGACAAAATGGATTCCACCGGCAGCCCAAGTTCATGAATGGTGTTTGAGATCAATCCGGGCTCATCTCTTCTGGTGGCAGCCCCCGGTCTCGTTAAAATGGCGCATCTCGGAGTCACAAGACAGGCATCTTCAATAAATGTTGAGTCCGGGAACTTTTCGTTGGCCGGAAGAGCAACCACATCCAGCCCACACTCTTTAAGGGTGTCGATGTAGTGTTGATGCTGTTTTAAGGCCAGGTTTAAATCCGGTTTGCCTAAACCGGCACTGGTAATTCCGTTGATCATATTTTTACACGGGGTTGTAACAATAGCACGGGTAAACATGATTTTTTAGTTTTTCCTTTTGTTGGATTTAATACGGTTGGTTAAATAGACCCCAGCAATAACAAATAGTGCGCCAATGATCAATGATGGGGTTATCTTTTCATCCAGTATAAAAAATGACAAAACTATGGCAGAAATGGGTACAAAATTGATGAAGATACCTGCCTTTGTGGGGCCGATTTTATCAATGCCCTCATAATACCAGAGAAATCCCAGGACAGTTCCGAAAAAGCCAAGGTAGATAAGGCAGGACCAGTCTATGATGCTATAGGAGATCATTTTTGTAAAAGTGTTGTTCAAAAGGGCTGGAAAGAATAAAAAAACGGTTCCGCAAACAGAAGAGTAACATACCGATGCGATGGGGGATAAGCTTGTCATGGCTTTTTTACCAAGGATTGAGTATATCACCCAGCTTATTACACATCCGAAAATAAGTAGTTCACCCCTGTTAAGCCCCAGGGCTAAAAGCGTGGGAAGGTTCCCTTTTGAAATAACCAGCAGGGCACCCGTGACCGATAAAAGGATTCCAAAAATCTTGAGGCGGGAAAGTCGTTCTTTAAAAAACAGAGCAGCACACAGGCTAATAAAAACCGGGTTACAGGCGATTATCAAAGAGGCCTGGTTGGCCTGTATGTATTTCAACCCCCAAAAAAAACAGATGTTGTAGCTGAAAATACCGGTGGCCCCCAGCAGCAAAATAATGATAAATTTATCGGGTTCTATTTTAGGAAAGCCCTTTTCCATCTTATATGTCAGAAGTATAAGGAAAAATGAGGCAATGGCAAATCGTAAGAATGCGGCAGAATAGGGATCCACATCAGAGGCCAAAAGGCGGCCGGCAATGAAGGTGCCACCCCAGAAAACAGCTGTCAGCAGGAGTTTGAAGTATGTCATAGTTGTATCCTTAGAAAGGGCAAAGTGTACTATTTGCACAGACAGGCGAATGAAAGTCAAGTGAATATGAAACCCTTGGTTCAAAATGGATGGACAGATATGATTCTGATGTGAGTATAGTTTACTATTCGAAGAGTTTAAAGTTGAATAACGAGAACCAAGTACCGAATCCGGTTACGTTACCAAATGCTTTTTTCGCTCTAAGACATTTTGCTTTAGCTATGGCTTGCGATAATACTGTAATCCAACCCTTTTATTGAATAATTTCTTCATGAATGAGTCGGTTTAAAAGGTCCATGAAATAATACAGGCAATGGTACCGACATTTAATCCACAGTCGCCTTGTTTTCCTGATTTGAAAGGGTCTGACATATGTTCTACGGAATAGCCGATAAGTATGGCGGGGCCTGACTTGTCACTTGTTTCCAATTGATACTGAAATCCAATGGCACCGGATATAATGGAAAAAAAATTTGAATTGGACAGGACCGGAATGTCTTCTGATTTAAACAGGTATGCGATACCGGGGCCTGCTTTTAAAAAGAAATACTTGGTGTGAAGATTTAATAGTACCCGCCATTCTATCGAACCGGAGTCTCTCGAATTATCCGTTCGGATGAGGCCAGGTCCGATAGTTGTTTCAATAGACAGCCAGGGTGACAGGTCCTTTCCTGCAAGATAACCCAGATGGTACCATTCATATCTGTCCTGGGAGGACGGTCCAATATTTGTCCAGCCACTTTCTCCGTAGAATGAATGGATTCCCTGATAATCAATAAAATTTTCAGCCATGGCATCACCAAGAGTTCCCCAAAAAAGGTATAGACCCATTATAAAGTGCAAGGGCAAAAGTCTCTTTTTTGAAAGAGCGTGAATAGATGATTTGGTCCTTCGGCCATCATGCGTCGGTGAAAAACTGGTCGAACAATTTTCTGGCATGAGCACCTCCTTGTTCTTGGTCATCCTGAGTTTTAAAAAAATAAAAGATGTATAGTCAAAACACTGGCTGGCAAAGCCAGATGGTGTAAAATTTGAATGGCAAAAAGGTGACGCCTTCATTTCGCAGTCTAAAAACCAAAGTAGAAATACTATTTTTATCGCCACCGCTGTTATAGAACTGCCTGAATGATAAAAACATGGGCGCTTTTGGGTGACTGTTTTTACGTTTTGTTGCGATTTTTTTGATAGTGATGCTGAAAGTAACCATCGTTTATTCGAGAACAGCTTGCATCAAATATAATAAAATCGGAGGTAAAGCGCAAGTCTCCATGTGAAAAGATAAGGACAGAAATTCATCCTCAGTGTCTTTAAGGGTGTTGTAAAGACGTCGTGATTACGCTTATCTCTTTACATTTTTATCCCTGGTTCGTATATATTGGGAACGCAATAAACTCAAAATCTTACAGGGTGTAAAGTCTATGATTCAACAAAAGATCAGCCGGTTCTCCTCTCATAATATCTGCAAGATTATAGTGATCGCCGGGTTGATATCCAAAGAGCAGGCACAGGGGCTGTTAAAGAAAGAAAAGCAGGCCCGCCAGGTCTTATTAAAACGAAAAGCAGGTAAAAATGCCGGTGCCGGGACCAAAGCGCAGCTGGCTGCTTCGATTTCGTTTATAGATGTGATCGCTTATTTGAACATTGAACGCCGGGACAAACCCGGTGTAGTGCTTGACGAAGATACTGTATTCAAATCTTTGGCCCGTGCATGGAAGATCCCGTATAAAAAAATTGATCCGCTGAAGCTGGAATTGAATATCGTCACCGGGACCATATCAAAATCATTTGCCGCAAAACACCTGCTGCTACCATTAACGGTGGAAGAGGGTAAGCTGATTGTGGCAACCCCTGACCCTTTTAACCATGAAGCTATCAGTGATATTGAAATGGTGTCCAAGCTCAAAGTGAAACCGGTCATCAGTTCAAAAACGGATATTGAAAAGTTTATTAATGAGTTTTTTGGTTTCAGGCACTCCATATCTGCGGCAGAGGATCTGTTTTCAACCAAAGGTGTGGATCTTGGCAATCTTGAGCAATTTGTGAGTGTCAAATCCATGGATGAGCTGCCATCCACGGACCAGCATATTGTGAATGCCGTGAATCACCTTTTTTCCTACTCTTTTGATCAAAAGGCCAGTGACATTCATATAGAGCCGAAACGGGAAATCTGTCTGGTTCGGATGCGTATAGACGGTGTGCTTCACACCGTCTATAAACTGCCCAAAAAGTTGCACAACGCCGTTGTCAGCCGGATAAAAACGCTGTCCCGTCTGGATATGGCAGAAAAAAGACGTCCCCAGGACGGTCGTATCAAGATAGAAAAGGATTCTTCCGAGGTTGAGATCCGTGTTTCCACAATTCCTGTGGCATTTGGTGAAAAGGTTGTTTTAAGGATCATGGATCCGGATATCCTGTTCCAGGATTTGGAAATGCTGGGATTTTTTAAGTCGGATTTCGAACGGTACAAACGATTGGTTACCATGCCGTTTGGGATAGTGCTTGTCACAGGACCCACAGGTTCCGGTAAATCTACCACCCTGTATTCTTCGCTGCGGATGCTCTCATCCCCGGAAGTGAACATCACGACCATTGAAGATCCCATTGAAATGATCCATGAAGAGTTTAACCAGATTGCAGTTCAACCGGCCATTGACGTTACGTTCGGGTCAGTGCTAAAAAATATTTTGCGCCAGGATCCGGATGTGATCATGGTGGGTGAGATACGGGATCTTGAGACGGCCCAGGCAGCTGTTCAGGCCGCTTTGACCGGTCATCTGGTATTGTCCACGCTTCACACCAATGATGCCGTGTCCACGGTCTTCAGGCTGCTTGATTTGGGAGTGCCCCCATATCTGATCCATTCGTCCTTGAACGGTATTGTAGCCCAGCGTCTGGTCCGAAAAATATGTCCCCACTGCGCCCAGACATTTGATATGGATGCCGGTGAACTGGCCCAACTGGGTCTTTATGTCAAAGAGGCCGGGATCATAAAACTTACGCATGGCAAAGGGTGTGTCAAGTGTAGAAACACAGGCTACATGGGGCGTACGGGAATTTATGAAATTCTTCCCTACTCAGAGGGGTTAAAGGAGTTGACCACAGGGTCGGCCACCCTGGAGGAGATTCGAAAAAAAGCGCATGAAGAAGGTCTGGTTCTTCTGCGTCAGAACGGCATTAAAAAAATGCTGAACGGAGACACTACCTATCAGGAGATTCTGCGGGTAATCTGGGATCACGCATAGCAATTATGTATGCCGGTAATGATAGTTTATTAAAGTACTAATTTACAATATCATTGGGGTGGATGGCATAACTTGAAGACAAAATCATCACTGTGGATGCAATATCTTCTGTATGAAGCACGATCATTTTTCCGGATTCAAGGTTATGAAGTTTGATGTCAGGATTTTTTTCCCGTGGCCAGGCCTTGGTCTTCTCCATGGTGTTTTTTCTTAATACCGTATATATCTGACCGGGTTTGACCCTGGATTTGCCGGCATCTATAAACGCAATGATATAATCGTTGATCATCAGATGGTCGTCCTGTGAAAAGATGATCCTGGCATCAATCGGAGCCGGGTTGTCATCCACAGGAAACACGCTTTTTCTGTCATAAAATGTCATTATCAGATCTCCGACACGGACGGGGCGGTATCCACGGGTAATCCGGGCGGTTACATAGGAGACCTTGTGGGCAATAATCTGGATTTCCGCCTTGACTATATGTTTGAAACCTTCAACAAAGAGTTTGTCCTCTTTTTCACCAATGGGCTGTTTTACAGGATCGGCTGAAAAAATATGATACTTTTTTCCGGGGATCATCGTACCGTTGCCCGAGGGCGTAATATAGATGATATCGTTTTTGTTCATTAACAAGTGGCCCTCCTCCTCTTTGAGAATCTTCCCTAAGGAGGTCTGCTTCTCTTTTTTTAAGAAGCCGGTTGCGTTTATTTTAGCAAAGGAAAAGGACGGTTGTACCGGCGTTGGTTTGGGGGCAGCAACCTTTTTTACCGGCACAATAATCGGTTTTAGTTTTGCCTTGTCTTTTAAAAATATTCTGATTTTTTTACCAGGGTATATCCAGTGGGGGTTTTTAATATCATTGTTCATTTCCCACAGTCCCGGCCAGTCCCATTGGGAATTATAAAACTTTTGTGACAGATCCCAGAGTGTGTCCCCCTTTTGTATGGTATAATAAAAACCGGAATCTTCACCGGGTGTGAATTCAACATCGTCTTTTGCAAATCCTGATGACGCAAACGCGAATCCAACGATAATGATGGATAACAGCAGAATGGTTGATTTTCGGTTTCGCATATTTCCTCCCGGGTGATCCTGTCTATGGTTTATTCTAGAAATCTTGATTTATTTAAGCGCCTGTTTTATAAAAAGTCAAGAATTGATGCGATTATCACAAGATTGGACAATAATGAAACCAATAGCCAACCTGCTGTTTGAAGTCCGTATTCTAAAAGATTTGGTGCGATCCGGATATGCATTTTTAGGGTCCGGAAAAGAATCTGTTGCCGAACATAGCTTTATGACGGCCTTTATCTGTTTTGTCCTGGCAAAAATGGATCCTGGTGTCGATGGGGCCAAACTGGTTGCCATGGCCCTGGTTCACGACCTGGCTGAGGCGCGTACCGGTGATTTAAACTATGTGGGAAAAAAATATTCACAGGTAGACGAGGTCAAAGCCATTGCGCATTTAACAGCACCTATCCCGTTTGGCCGGGATATCAAGGTTCTGGTGGATGAATTTAATCTTGGCGAATCAAAAGAGGCCAGACTGGCCAAGGATGCGGACCAGATTTCTTTTATTCTTGAATTAAAAAAGCTGGATGATACTGGCGCCAGAGGCCCCGACAAATGGCTGCCGGTGGTTCTTGATCGTCTGAAAACCCCTGTCGGGAAAAAATTGGCAAAAAGTATCATGGAAACCGGCTGGGACGAATGGTGGATGCAGGATTACTCTGAATAACAGAGAAGGATGTGGCAGTATATTATGGATCATGACCCTATCGCCCTGATGGCAGTTTATGAAGAAATGCAGGATGTCGACCTGTCCGGTTTTTCACAAAAAGCCGGTTTTGCTTTAACAACGGCTTTCAGCCTTAAAGAGGCAGTGAAAAAAATTGTGGCATCCCCCCCTGAACTGATCCTGCTGAACATACGGGAGAAACGGGCGGAAGCCATCGGGCAAACGATTCAGCAATTTGCAGCCCAGTGCCCGATTGTAAAACCGGTCATCTTTATGGTGTTTTCTGATTATCCGTCTTCAAAAGAGCGTCTTGAACTGTTGCAGGCCGGTTGCTGCGGTTTTCTGGTCTCCCCATATTCCAGCCAGGAAGTGAAACTGATGTATCAAACCCATATTGACAACCGGCTGCTTGCGCAGGAGAACAAGACGCTTGAAAAAAAAATGTCAAAGGCCTTTGGATATCTGGATTCATTTAAAAAAGAACTTAAAACCGCCAAGTCAGATCTGTATGAAGAGCGGATGACTTTAAACAATACCCTTAAACAGGTAAATCAGATGATCCGGGAGCGCAGCCGCCTGAAAACCGATAAAAATGAGCTTAAAAAAATATTAAAAAAAAATATGGCAGGGTTTACCCGGATTTTCAGCGATTTGATTAAATTGCAGATTGAAAAGAATCGGGGGCATGGCGAGCGGGTTGCGCATATTGCAGAGTTCGTAGGCAAAGAGTTGAAATTTAGTGAAAAAAAGTTGGAGGATCTTAGAAAAGCTGCTATGTTACACGAAATTGGCCTCTTGTTTGTACCGTGGCAGATCGTGAACAAATCTTTGGATCACCTGGAGGATTTTGAAAAAGACCTGCTGATTCAGCATCCGGACAAGGGCGCACAATTCCTTTTAAATTGCAGCGAGTATGAAGATTGTGCCCGAATTATTCAATCCATCAATGAAAATTCAGACGGGACCGGTCGTCCCCAGGGGTTGAAAAAAAGGTATATACCGCTGGCTTCAAGAGTGTTGGCCGGTGCGGAGGTGTTTGACAGTTTAAAAGAGAATACGGCAGTAACGGATCTTTCAAGCTTTTTAAAAGAACTGGAACAGTTTTCCGGTTCGCGGCTGGACCCCAATATTGTGGCGCAGCTTGAGAAATATGCCGTCCTTCATATGGGATCGGATGCATACAATGTTAAAGGGGTTGGTATTCACCAGCTGGAACCCGGAATGACACTGGGCACAGCAATTTTTTCGAATACAGGGGCCAAACTTTTTTCTGTAAATACTTTACTAACACAGGATGCTATTGATAAGATCAAAAAATATAATAGGGAATACCCTGTTGATGAAACTGTTTATATAAAGGCTTAGAAAATGGATATCTCTTCAGTCATCGGCGTTGTCTCCGGTATAGGCTTTGTTATTGGAACCATCCTGCTTGGCGGCAGTATTATGATGTTCGTCAATATTCCTTCCATTCTCGTCGTTATGGGGGGGAACCATGGCCGCTTCCATGATCGCTTACCCGCTGTCTGATTTTTTAAGTGTTTTTAAGGTGGGAATGAAAATTTTTATGTTCAAAATCCAGGCGCCTGAAGAGATTATCAATAATTTGGTGGAAATATCCAACAAAGCCAGGAAAGGCGGACTGCTTTCCATTGAAGGGGATATCCAGTCAACAGAAGACCCTTACCTTGCCCAGGCACTTCAAATGACCGTGGACGGTGTTAAAACAGCCGACATTGCGCAGATTATGCAAAAGAAAATGGCCCTGACCAAAAAGGGGCTTGATACCGGGGCTGATATTTTTTCAAGCATGGGGGCCTATGCCCCGGCATTTGGTATGATTGGAACCCTGATCGGTCTTGTGCAGATGCTGGCTAACCTGGATGACCCGTCATCCATCGGACCGAAAATGGCAGTGGCCATGATTACCACATTTTACGGTGCCGTACTTGCTAACCTTTTCTTTATCCCAATGTCGGATAAACTCACAGGAAGAAACGAAGAAGAAATCACCAATATGAATATCATATTTGAGGGGATTATATCCATCAGGGAAGGGGAGCATCCTAAACTGATGGAAGATAAACTGAAAATATATCTTGGCGATGCCAAAGAAGGCAAGGGTGCCAAAGAATAAAATGAGACGATACGCACATGGCAGATGAAGCAGCTGCAGAAGCTGAAGAGGAGATGAGTCTTTCCTCCCCCGGGGAGGATGACAAAAAGGAGGAAGGCGGTGGTGCACCGGAATGGATGGCGACGTTTGCCGATCTGGTTACGCTGTTGATGTGCTTTTTTGTTCTTTTGTTTGCCATGAGTACCACCCAGCAGGAAACCTATAAAGAGCTGGTTAAATCCCTGAGAAGCGCCCTGGGTGCCCAGGCCGTACCGGAGTCAGGAACCCGGGAAGGTTTGACCATGCATGCCATTCCTTCGGAACAACCCTCGGAAAATCAGCAGATTGATGAGCTGGGCGGTATGATTGAAAAGGAGATGGAGGAGATTGTCTCTGAAGTCCGGGAACTGGTCCTGTTTAACAAGCTTGGCGGGGAAGTCAGTGTTACAAAGACAGAAGACGGGGTGGTGATCACCATGTCGGACCTTTTACTGTTTTCCAAAGGGGGCACCCGCATGTCTGAAAAAGGAATCGATATCCTTAAAAAAGTTGCCGTCGTTCTTTCAAAGCTGGCATATCATGTAAAAATAAAAGGGCACACCGATAGTGAGCCCATCTCATCTGCCATTTTTCCGTCTAACTGGGAGTTGTCAAGCGCAAGGGCATCTACGGTGGTCAGGCTGCTGGTTCAAAACGGGGTCCCGCCCCAGTATATCTCCGCCGAAGGCTATGCCCATTACCATCCTGTGGCAACCAATGATACGGCAAAAGGAAGAGCACTGAACCGTAGGGTTGAAATCGTATATGAACGGGACAGTATTGCCAGACAGTTTGCAGATATGGGGAGTGGTAAATAGTGATGAACTCTCAGACCACAGGATTTGGCGCCCCTGAGATGAACGATCCTGTGGATGAGATTGAAGTGACCTCCCGGCTGATTAATATGGTGCTGGATATGCCTGTCTCTCAGCAACTGGATCTTTTAAATACACTGGATTCCACAGGGTATGACGGTTCCAGGAAACAACCCAGAACCCTGCTGAAGAACCCGTGGGTCGTTATGATCGATCCGGAAAAGAAACGGTCTGTCTATAATCACCTTATCAGAGATGTCAGCCGGTGCGGTATGTTTATAGAGACGGAACGCTCTTTTGGTGTCGGCGAAAAGATTTTGATGACATTTCAGATGCCGGCCAGCCAAAAATTATTTAAAATTGTCGGAGAGATTGTCCGATACCAGGAAAACGGTATCGGGGTGAAATTCAAACGTCAGTTAGCCAATCACTGAAAAGTCCGATCAACCCCCCATAAGTTTTCTATTTTTTACAACCCGGGCCGGATATGGATTCATAAGAGGCGTCCAGGGCAGCTTTCTCCAGTTTGACAATGGATTGAATTTTTTCGTGAACTACCCCTTTTTTCATGCCGGGGCAGGAGTTGGCCATGATATCCCAGTTTTCAGGATTTTTAATCAGGGTTTTGATAAACGGCCACGCCTTGCACATATAAGGTTTTACAGGATGAATCGTACATTGTCTGGCAGGATCAAAAAAGATACAGCAGCCGTCTTTACCACGGGTAATGACATACCGGGAGCCGGAAGGGTCACAATAGCGGTCGATAAATGATTTTGGATCCGAGTTGATAAATCGGCAGATATTGACAATGTCATCCTGGGTTACATAGGTTCCGCCAAATCCGTTACAGCATTCTCCGCATTGTTGGCACTCAAAAATAGGGTCGTCTGTATTCATATCAGCAGCCATATCGTTTTTCCATTGCCTTTTCCATTGTCAACTGATCAACGTACTGCAGATCGCCTCCCATGGGGATTCCGGATGCAATTCTCGTCAGTTTGATTTTCTTGTCTTTTAATTTGTCCAAAATGAAGGAGGCTGTGGCCTCGCCTTCCACATTGGTTTTTGTGGCCAGGATAATCTCTTTTACCCTGGCCGGGTCTGCGCGAAGAAACAATTCCCGGATTCTGATATCATCTGGGCCGATACCATCCATCGGTGAGAGTACCCCTCCAAGGATGTGGTAGGTTCCTGAAAAAGCGTTTGATTTTTCAATGGCTGCCATGTCCGTCGGGTTTTCCACGACACAGATGATATTTGAGTCTCTTTGCGGGTCGGCGCATATCCGGCATTTTTCTTTATCGCTCAAGGCAAAACAGACCGAGCATAACCGGACACTGCTTTTTAATTCAATGATATCAGCTGCCAGTGTGGCCGCTTCATGATTCGGTGCATGCAAAATATGAAGTGCCAGTCTCTCAGCAGTCTTTTTACCGATTCCCGGTAAGGTTGCCAGACTGTTGATCAGTTTTAATATCGGTTCGGGATAGTGCTTCATTTACATTAGAGTCCCGGGATATTCATGCCGCCTGTCAGTTTGCCCATTTCAGAAGATACCATATCCTGGGATTTCTTCAGTGCGTCATTAACGGCGGCCATGACCAGATCCTGGAGCATTTCGATATCTTCTGGATCAACCACTTCTTTTTCCAGGACGATGGATTCAACTTTCTGGGACCCGTTGGCGATTACTTTTACCATACCGCCGCCGGCTGATGCCTCAACTGTTTTAAGTGCTAGATCCTGCTGGGTTTTTAACATTTTTTTTTGTAGTTTTTGGGCCTGTTTCATCATTGCGTTCATATTTTTCATAATATATCTCCTGTATTAATAATTGATTATTTTGCCATCAAACATTTTTTGCGCCTCAACCACCAGCGGGTGATTAAAAGCAGCCTGTTGAGCCTTTATTTTATCTTTTTTTTCTTCTGTTTTGAAACTGTTATTCTGGGAAATAATTTTTATGTCCAGATCCTTTTGAAGTATTTCTCTGCAGAGGCTTTGCAATTGCTCCTTTTTCCCCTCAAGTCTTTGTTTGTCAAAGGCAGAACAATTTTTAAGCTGGACAAGAATCTTGGTATCGGTTTTTTTAATTTCCCCTTTTGAAATCAGCGCGAACACGAACGGGTGGGTCTGCTGGATTTTTGATAAAAAGCCCTGCCAGCTGTTGTCATGCGGGACATCCGCCGGAGGAAGGGGGGGCGACTCACTTGACGGTGGATCGCATGGCGCAGGCTGACCTGACTGTGGATAGTCCTGATATCGGGCATCCCGGGTTTGCGGCTCCCGACTTTTTACAGAATTAGGATTTGATTTGGACGGATACGGACCGTCAGGAAATTTATCCTTTATCTGGGATCCAAGGAGATCCAGGTTCTGTATAATCTGGTCAATATGAGTGCCAGGGTTGATATCAAGCAGTTTTAACAAAACGGTTTCAATGCAGATTTTAGTATGAGACGAATATCGAATCAGGGATTCTTCGTTCAACATTACCTGTAATATGTCGTTAAGGAAACCGGCTGAATATTTAGAAACCAGATCATTGAACATTTTCTTTTCGGACGCGGCGATGGAAACGGCAGGTGTTTCAACCCCGCATAGCTTAATAATATTCAAATGGCGAAAGTGCAGAATGATATCGGAATAGAATTTTTTTAAGTCAAGACCCCAGTTGTCAACAGTGTCGATTAAGTTAACAATAGCCATCCCGTCTTTTTCAAAAATGGCTTTGGAGATATCAAGTAAAACCCTGCGGTCAAACACACCTAAAATGCTTAAAACCTGTTCATGACTGATTGATTCATTGGGGGCGGCAGATAAGATTCTGTCAAAAAGACTCAACGAGTCCCGGACTGAACCGTCTGCCTGCTGGGCAATCAAATCAAGGCTTTGGGGCTCAATTTGAAAGCCCTCTTTGATTCCAAGCTTCTCCAGGTGGGATGCAATGGATTCAAGCTTGATACGCCCTAAGTCATGGCGCTGACACCGGGACAAAATGGTGGCCGGTATTTTATGAACCTCAGTGGTTGCAAAAATAAACATCACATGTTCCGGCGGCTCTTCAAGTGTCTTTAGCAACGCGTTAAACGCAGCCGTGGACAGCATGTGGACTTCATCTATAATGTAGATTTTATGCGTGGCCGAAGCCGGCAGATAGGTGACGTTTTCCCGCAGATCCCGGATCTGGTCAACACTGTTGTTGGAAGCACCGTCTATCTCAAAAACATCGGTGCAATGACCTTCAATAATGTCCGTGCAGATTTTGCATTGATTGCAGGGAGTGACGGTGGGACCGGTTTTGCAGTTCATGGCCTTTGCCAGAATTCTTGCAATGGTTGTCTTGCCCGTCCCTCTTGGGCCTGTAAAAAGGATGGCATGCGCCACTCTTTGGGCAACAATGGCATTGGCCAGGGTGGTGGTGACGTGGGATTGCCCCACAACTTCATCAAATGTCTGGGGCCGGTATTTTAGTGCTAAAACTTGATATGACATGCTTTTTGATCGGACCTGCGGCTCTAAGGAAGAGGGTCCATCATGATAGCGTCGCCCTATGCCTCAAACCACTTTAATTACGCTAAATTTAAAATTCCACCCACTTATCCGTTAATCTTTAAGGGTGACAGCATAGTGTACAGTGATTCAATCAGGTATACCTGCACTTCATGCCATAACACCGCCCCCTTTTTACACTGATTTCCAGTGCAAATCAATCCCTAAGGTGTTATCAGTCAATCCGTAGGTAATAGGGTTGACTTGAAGTAACCTTGGGGTTTTTTTGTATGAAATTTGAATTTCCCGGTTCCTGCTCCCCGGTGGCATAGAAATTTTCAACAAGGATAGTGCCTGCAACTCTTCAGGGAGGCGGGTGGTTTTTTAAGGCATAGGGGAGCTGGCAGACCATACGGAGATGGGGTCTCACATGTGCAATGTGGTCCATACACATAGAAAGTCATATTGACTTGCTTTAAATGGTTTTGAAAAATTTTTTGTTAAGATATCAGTGTGTTGTCACTGAGTTTCTGAAAACTAAGGGTTTACCCTGATTTTCAAAGAATAAATTATATGGTAGTAGCTATTGAGTCAGTGGAATCAAGATCATTGAGGTCTAAACCGTTTCAAGAAAAGGATACAGTTATGAAAAGTTATGTCGGGTTACCAATTGTGATTTTATCGGTTATTGGCCTGTTTGTTGGATGTGCAAGTTCTCCAGATAAGTTTTCTGCAACATATGTGTCACCTCTAAAATATAAAACGTATGACTGTGAACAAATTACAATGGAAATGGAGCACATCTCAAATAGAACGGTAGCCCTTCACCAGAGTCTTAAACAAAAGGCCGAAAATGATGCGGTTCAGATGACTATTGGCATGGTTCTTTTTTGGCCGGCTCTGTTTTTTTTAGAAGGAGGCGATGGTCCGGAAGCAATTGAATATTCAAATTTAAAAGGAGAGTATGAAGCTCTTCATGATTGCGCTATCAAGCATAAATGTGATATCGCAGCACTTCCAAAATCACCAGATGAAATCATAAAAGAAAAAGCAGAGGAAGAAAAAGAATTAAGAAGACAGGCAGAGGATAGAATTGACGAAGTTTAAAGAATATATATTGCAACGTAAATTCAAACTGTAAACGGGGCAGGAGCAGCAACGTTCCAGCCTATTTTATACTCTCAAATCGAACAGCATGATTTTTTTTAAACTGCCGTCCTCAATCTTATAGTGGTTGTCACTGCGTTTCTGAGAACTAAGGGTTTACCCTGATTGATAAAGCATAAATTTTAGGGTAACGCTATTTTAAAATATTTTACTGTAGGCTTGAAAGGATCTTCTAATGAATAAAGTCAAACTCTTAGTATTATTTTTGTCGGTGATTTCAATTTTATTTCCCGGTTGTGTGAAGTCTGGCCGTAATTTTGTGGTGGATAAGCAATTATTAGAAGAACAGCATTCTTTTAAAACGTCCCAGGAGCCTGCTTTTACAATGGATATTCCAGAAGGGGCTGAATTTAAAAAAATGAAACTTTCCGATGTTAATGACATCGATGGGAGTTGGTCTGACAGACTCTATTTTTTCAGAATTAAAAATCCTGATTATATCTTAATGGTTGAGATGGAAACAGTTTACGAAGCAGTGTGGGGAGTGGGCCAACCATGGACAAATAGTCTGGGAAAGGAGATCCATGGTGCTAAACCCTTTTCCTGTGGGACAGGTGTATATAAAAAGAAAAAGAAAATCACGGATACCTACAAAGCCTGGATGTACTCACCTGGAGGTGATGGGTTCTACGGCAGCACCCGTATTACGGTTTATTATTTAGAAGACAATGATCAGACCGGTGATATGGAGGCCTTCATTCATAGAGCAGATAGCCGGACAAAATTCAGAATGGAATAACAACGGACATTTGCAAGTGAGTGCAAGCGTTAACGGATTTAAGTTTTCAGGCTTTCCCAATAAAAAAAGCCACTGTAATGACAGTGGCTTTATATTTTGGCTGGCGGAGAGGGTGGGATTCGAACCCACGGTACCCGGTTAGGATACACACGCTTTCCAGGCGTGCACCTTCAGCCAACTCGGTCACCTCTCCTCATCAATTTAATGCAAGGCAAAATAGTATCTTTTTAATCCTGTGTCAAGATCTATCCCGGATATTTCACAAAACAAGTTTGCATCATCTGCAAGGCTACAGGCTGTTAAGCTGTGGTTACTTTACTGCACGCAGCCTGAAACGCAGCAGATGATGTGAAATCGTTTTGCCCGCAGGGTGACATTTTGTACAATTGAAATTGGCGGCATTGGTAATAAAGTTGCTGTACTTATAGAAGAACACCATTGGGGTTGTTACTATTCTCATGAAATTTTCGGGCTAAACATTGAAAGATAGTCCTGTGAATGGTTATTTTTTAAATCATATATAAAAAACGGTTTTAAAATGCGGCATGTGTGATCGGCAGTTTTGGCCAGACAGGCAACCAGCCTGATGGCGTCCTCATTGGGTCTTGGGTGAACAAACCGAAGAAAATGCAGGTGCATTTTAAACCGATACGCTGTATTGACAAGATCCGGAAGGCGATCTACCGGATATATGATGTAAAATTTTCCACCAGGGGATAGAAGCCGAACGACAGAGGTAAACAATTGTTCCATATCAAGTGCAAGTTCATGACGGGCAATGGCTTTCTGGGTGTTGGGATTGAGCCTGCCGGTCCCTTTTTCTTTGTATGGCGGGTTTGAAACGATAATATCGGGAACGCTGCTCAGTTGATTGGGCAAAAGCGTTGTAATATCTCCGGTCGTAATACAGATATTGTCTTTAAGGCTGTTGTCTGTAACGTTATGTCGGGCAATCTGTGCAAGCTCTTCCTGGATTTCAACACCCATGATTTTGATACCCGGGCAATAACGGGCTAAAATAAGGGGGATGATCCCGCAGCCGCAACCGATATCAAGAATGCTCTTGGCGCCGGTAAAACAGATTTGTGCGGATAAAATAAAGGGATCAACCGCATATCGATATCCGTCTTCGGGCTGACGGATGCTTAGCCCGGCAAAAGGTTCAGGAGTGAATTTTTCCAATTTTAAATCGAATCTGTCTGATGATCTGCTGGTCGAGTTGCTTGTTGATATTGGAAATCATTTCCACTTCAAGAAATTTAAGCTGTTGAATCCATGAAGAACTGGATACGTTGACAATGAGTATTCCGTCTTTGAACGAGTCCGGTTTGGCATTCATGGCAATGGGTTTTCCCACGGCATTGTCCCAAATATCCCATATACGGGTCATCTCAGTATCCATTGCCGGTCTGAATTTTCCCAGGGCGGAATTTAAGATGTCACCGATATGAATTAATTTGCCGTCTTTGCTTTTCTTGTTCAAAAGAAATATCCTCATTAATATGAAAGACTTGAATCCTGTTTTTATTCATACCATATTCTGCATTTGGAATATAGCCTTAATGCAGTATCAAGGTTTGCCGCTAATTTACAGGCAGACGCCGCTTGCAGTTTACCTTCTGCAATGCCGTGTCAAATCAGGCTTTTAAATAAATATTGCCTTTTTGGGTTGATAAATATAAATATAGGTTTATTTTTCTTTCAGAAATTTGATTATTTTAATTAACCTACAGGAATAACTTCTATGAATTGGGATTGGGAAAAATTAAGGGAAAACCAGCAGAAATTCGAACACAAAAGGGAGGGCGGCGGACCGGGTATGCCGAAACCACCCCAGGTAGATGAACTGCTAAAGAAATTTAAAGGTTTTAAAGCCTCGGGTGCCATCTTTGCTATTATTGTTGTGCTGGTACTCATGTTGGGGTTTTCAAGTGTGTTTACTGTTAAACAGGCCGAGCAGGGGGTTATCCAGCGTTTTGGGAAATATAACCGGACAGCACAGCCGGGCTTGAATTTTAAACTTCCGTTCGGTATTGAAAAAATAACCAAGGTGGATGTCGCTTTTGTGTATCAGGAAGAGTTCGGGTTCCAGACCTTGGGGTCATCCAATAATTTAAGATTTTCCAATGAGGCGTCTTCTACAGAAGCTGCTTTAATGCTCACAGGGGATCTGAATGTGGCCATAGTTCCCTGGACCGTGCATTATAAAATTGCCAAACCACAGGACTATCTTTTTAAGGTAAAAGATGTCCGCGGGATTTTAAGGGATATGTCCGAAGCCACCATGCGAACGGTGGTGGGTGACAGGAGTATTAATGAAGTCATCAGTAAGCGGGAAACAATCGCCAGTGCTGCCGAAGAGATGCTCCAAAAAGAGATGGATCAGGCGCAGTCCGGTATTTTTATCCAGAATATCCAGATGAAAAAAACCAATGTTCCGGAACCGGTTCAGCCATCTTTTAACGAAGTAAACCAGGCAAGACAGGAAAAAGAGCAGACCATTTATAAAGCCAGAGAAGAGTATAACAAGGCTGTCCCGCTTGCCCGTGGTGAAGCGCAGCGTGTGATAAAGGATGCCGAAGGGTATGCCATTGACCGAATTAACAGGGCACAGGGTGATGCCGCTAAGTTTTCAGCGGTTTACCAGGCATATGCCAAGGCCAAGGATGTGACCAAAAGAAGAATGTATTTAGAAGCAATGCTCGATATATTTCCCAAGATGGGTACAAAATATATCATTGATTCCGATCAGAAAAATCTTTTGCCTTTTTTGAATATGGGTGGGAACAATGATCTTTTGCCCCCTCGAACCGCAAATCCGATTAATTAATTTGAAAAGAGACCAATACATATGAATAATATTATAAAACCGCTTGTTTTGGGCCTGATCGTTTTGGGGGCTGTCCTGGTTTACAACGCAGCCTATATTGTTGACGAAACCGAACAGGTTGTCATTACCCAGTTTGGGCGGGTGATGGGTGATCCGGTAACGGAACCGGGATTGAAATTCAAAATACCCTTTATCCAGAATGCAATGGTGTTTCCAAAGAATCTGCTCACCTGGGATGGTAATCCGGATCAGGTGCCTACCAAAGATAAAACCTATATATGGGTGGATACCTTTGCCCGCTGGAAGATTGTGGATGTCGTCCGATTTTTCCAGGCAGTTAAAACGGAACAGGGCGCCCTTGTTAGGTTGAGCACTATTATTGATACGGCAGTTAAAAATTTAATCGCATCATATCCCCTGGTTGAAAGCGTTCGAAATACTGACAGGCAGCTGGATACCTATGATTATGTCGAAGGTGAAAAAACAAAAGGGGTTCAATACACGATCGGCCTTGGAAGAGATGAGATTACAAAACGGATTGTTGCCCAGGCAGGTGTCAAACTGGCCGAATTCGGTATTGAACTGGTTGACGTCAAAATTAAAAGAATCAATTATATTGAAGATGTCAGAAGAGCGGTTTATGGGCGTATGATAGCTGAAAGAAACCAGATTGCGGAAAAATATCGTGCCGAAGGTAAGGGTGAAGCAAGCAATATAAGGGGTGAAAAACAAAAAGAACTTCAGGTAATTAAGTCCCAGGCATACAAAGATGCACAGAAGTTGAAAGGTGATGCAGATGCCGAGGCTATCCAGATTTATGCACAGGCATATGGAGCGGATCCGGATTTTTATTCGTTTTCGAAAACAATGGAAGTGTACAGGGAAACATTGAAAAAAGACAGTACGCTGGTATTGTCCACAGATTCGGAATTTATGAAGTATTTTAAGGGGATTGAAAAACCATAAAAAAATGAGGCGTGTGCTGATCGGATGTCAACACACGCCTCATAATATTGTCAAACGCTATTTTTTCTTGCGCTGATGTCTGGTTTTTGCAAGGAGTTTCCTGTGTTTATGTTTCCTCATCTTTTTTCTTCTCTTTTTGATAACACTACCCAAAAAAATCACCTCCTTTGTTAAAGAATACTATATTTTAAATTATAATTAATTTTGCTAATCTGGTACTATAGCATAACAATTGTTTCAATGTCTATTTTTTTATTTTAAAGCCGGATGATGATATGGATAAACCAAGACAATTTAATTCCTGGGAATTGTGTAAGGTTGGCGATGCCGGAAACGCTTCGGAGGAGTTGGTCAATAATTACTTTAAAATGTCTTCGGGAAAGTGGCTGAAAAACAGGTATGACATAAAAACCGTCAAGGATCTTGAACCCCACGAATGTGTTGATGGCCCCGTGGCACAGGTTATTAAGTACGAAGTCCGTCAAAAGGATATTCCTTTGGGCTCTTTGTCATACAGTCTTTATAAGGTCTGTCTGCAGGACAATGCGATCCTTTCGACAATTGAAAAAATGCGTGGGATCACACTGGAACCTTTCTTGTTGTATGTTTTGACCCATGAGCTGGTTCATGTGGTCAGATTTTCCAAGTATGAGCAGCGATATGAGAATAAAAATGAATCAGACGTAACCATTGAAGAAGAGCGGAAAGTTCATGAATTAACATTTAAAATTTTGAAATCTGTATCGGTTGTCGGTCTGGGAAAAGTATTTGATTTTTATAGTGATTGGTGGTCCCCAAAACCTTGTTAATCATTGGTAAAAATTTTGGAGAAATCCGCTTGACAAGGATGAAAGACTTATTACTTTATCTTTGATTTTTACGAAGACAAAGAATTATGGAGTGTTAAAGTAAAATGCCAGTTTATGAGTATCAATGTACGGGATGTGGTCAGGTTGAAGAAGCATTTCAAAAAATTTCCGATGCACCGCTTGAAACCTGCTCCCACTGCCAGGGAAGTTTGAAAAAACTTATTTCCCAGAGTTCTTTCCACCTAAAAGGCTCCGGCTGGTATGTGACCGATTATGGTGGTGCAAAGAACGGGAAAAAAACTGGGTCTGATCCCGGCACTGCCCAAAAAAAATCTGAGAAAAAAACAACTTCGGCAAAAAAGAAAACCAAATAAAACGCCCGAAGTTGAACAAAAATAAAATCAACAAATTCACAACAATTATTATTAATTAAAGGAGAAATTGATCATGAGTTTGAGACCATTGAGTGACAGAATTCTGGTTGAGCGCGTTGAAGAGGATGAAAAAACCAAAGGCGGTATCATTATCCCTGATACGGCTAAAGAAAAACCGGCAGAAGGAAAAATTGTTGCTACCGGTAACGGACGGATGGGTGAAGACGGTAAGCTTCTTCCCATGGATGTAAAAGTAGGTGATCGCATTCTTTTCAGCAAATACGGCGGAACCGATGTGAAAATAGATGGTGGGGATTATCTTATCCTGCGTCAGGATGATGTTCTTGGAGTAATCGAATAATTTAATTAAATTATAGAATAAAATGGAGATTATTGAAGATGGCAAAAGAAATTAAATATGATGCTAAGGCCCGTGAAGCAATGCTTAAGGGTGTTCAGGCACTGGCAGACGCAGTTGTTGTTACTCTTGGTCCCAAAGGCCGCAATGTAGTCATTGAAAAATCCTGGGGTTCCCCGAATGTAACCAAAGACGGTGTGACCGTAGCCAAAGAAATCGACCTGGAAGATAAGTTTGAAAATATGGGTGCCCAGATGGTTAAAGAGGTATCCAGCAAAACATCTGACATGGCAGGTGACGGTACTACCACTGCAACGGTTCTTGCCCGTGCTATTTATGAAAATGGTCAGAAACTGGTCGTTGCCGGTAACAACCCCATGGGTATTAAAAGAGGGATTGATAAAGCGGTTGTAAAGATTGTTGAAAATCTCGAAAGTCTTGCCAAACCGACAAAAGACCAGAATGAAATTGCCCAGGTTGGAACCATTTCCGCCAACAATGATGAAACCATTGGAAACATCATTGCCGAAGCAATGGATAAAGTTGGTAAAGAAGGCGTTATTACTGTTGAAGAAGCCAAATCAATGGATACCACTCTGGACGTTGTAGAAGGTATGCAGTTTGATCGTGGTTACCTGTCTCCCTACTTTGTGACCGATTCTGAAAAAATGGTGGTTGCCCTTGAAAGTCCGTTTATCCTGATTTGTGATAAAAAAGTTTCCAACATGAAAGATCTGCTTCCGGTTCTGGAAGAGATCGCAAAAACCGGCAAACCGCTTCTCATCGTTGCTGAAGATGTTGAAGGCGAAGCCCTTGCAACACTTGTTGTAAATAAACTGCGCGGTACACTGAATGTTGCCGCTGTTAAAGCCCCGGGTTTTGGTGATAGAAGAAAAGCCATGCTTGAAGATATTGCCGTGCTTACGGGCGGACAGGTTGTGTCTGAAGATATCGGACTTAAACTTGAAAGTGTCAGCCTCCAGGATCTTGGTCAGGCAAAAACAGTAACGATTGATAAAGATAATACAACTATCGTTGATGGCGCCGGTTCCAGAGAAGGCCTTGAAGGCCGTGTGAAAATGATTCGTGCCCAGGTTGACGAAACTTCCTCTGACTATGACAGAGAAAAACTTCAGGAAAGACTGGCCAAACTGGTCGGTGGTGTTGCGGTTATTAATGTTGGTGCTGCCACTGAAACCGAGATGAAAGAAAAGAAAGCCAGAGTTGAAGATGCTCTGAATGCAACCCGCGCAGCCGTAGAAGAAGGTATCGTGCCTGGTGGTGGTGTTGCGCTTGTCAGAAGCATCAAAGCCCTTGAAGATCTGGATCTTGAAGGCGAAGAAAAACTGGGTGTGGCAGTGATTGCCAGAGCCATTGAAGAACCGTTAAGAAAAATTGCCGACAATGCCGGTGTTGAAGGTTCTGTCGTGATCAATAAGGTTAAGGATGCAGACGGCGCGTTTGGTTACAATGCCAGAACAGACGTCTATGAAGATCTTATTGAAGCGGGTGTTATCGATCCGAAAAAAGTGGTTCGGTTTGCACTCCAGAACGCAGCCAGCGTTGCCTCTGTCATGTTGACCACAGAAGCCATGATCGCTGAAAAACCTGAAGAAGGTGCCGGTGGCGGAATGCCTGGTGGAATGCCCGGCGGCGGAATGCCCGGCGGCGGAATGGGCGGAATGCCCGGAATGATGTAGTCGCACACTGACGAATTGTTCTTACAAAGATTAGGATAAAGCCCCTGCATTTGAGTATGCAGGGGCTTTGTTTTTTTAAGCCCAAGTACGTGTGGAATCGCTCTTGATCCGGGCGGATATGTGAATAAGAACTTGACATGGAATGCCTTGTCATATACTTATTTTGGGTGATATTGATTGGTCATGGTTGACTTAAAAAAAACATGCATAAGAGGGGTTTTATGACCACGGAAACGATTGGACTGTTTTATTTGCTCAGCGACGCCGGACCAATGGTAAAATTTGTTATGTTGTTGCTGCTCTTTTTTTCCATAACGTCATGGGCAATTATTTTCATTAAATTCAGATATATTCGCAAAGCCTTTAAAGAATCAGCCGAATTCACAGATATATTCTGGCAATGCCGCAATCTTGCCGATGCCTTTTCAAAAGCCAAAGCATTACGGTCCAGCCCTGTGGCCAGGATTTTTATTTCAGCATATATGGAATTGGCGCGCTCTGACGGAAAAGACAAACAAAAATCCCAGATCATACGATCCCAAAGCTCTTATCTTCAGATGGTCGGCAGTGTGAAGCGGTCCTTGAACCGTTCCATTTCCGTGGAGGTCAGACGGCTGGTGCAATTGGTTCCTTTCCTTGCAACTGCTGGAAATACTGCCCCTTTTATCGGTCTTTTCGGAACCGTATGGGGAATCATGAATACATTTCAGGGGATAGGCCTGAGCGGTTCTGCCAGTCTGGCCGTTGTTGCTCCCGGGATCTCGGAAGCATTGATTGCAACAGCTGCGGGACTGGCGGTGGCGATTCCTTCTGTTATTGCCTATAACTATTTTACAGACAGGGTCAGGGTACTTGACTCGGAACTTCAAAGTTTTTCCTCTGATCTGTTGAACATTATGGAACGGGATATCCAAAATCAAATGGAGGCATAATGCAAACAGGGTCCGGTGGCAATCAGTTTATGTCTGAAATCAATGTCACGCCTTTTGTGGACGTGATGCTGGTTTTATTGATTATTTTTATGGTAACAGCTCCCATGATGGTGCAGGGCGTGGACGTTGATCTGCCCAAGGCGACATCAAAGGCGCTTAAAGGCAGTGAAGACCGTCTTGTCATTTCAGTTGATGATGATATGAAGGTGTTCATCAATGAGCAGGTGGTCAGTGTCGAGTATCTAACGCCGAAGCTGAGTGCCATTCTGGAAAATTTTGATAAAAAAAATGTATATCTCAGGGCGGACAAAAAGGTGCCATACGGGATCGTTGTTAATGTGATTTCCAAAATTAAAAAGGCGGGGGTCGACAGTCTGGGGATGATTACCTTACCTGAGAATGAAGACGAATCCTGAAATTAGCGGCTATGGCTTCGCAAAAAAACGTTAAACATACAGGCGGCTCGAATCTGGTTTCTCAGGAAACTGACGGCAGAAGCGGCCTTGTTTTTTTTATAATTTCTCTGGTATTACATATCCTTTTTTTTGTGATACTTGTTTTTGCCCAAGAATTTCGTCTGCCCAAACCCATGCCGCCTGTCATTCAGATCGACCTTGTGTCATTTGCCCCTGAACCTGTGCTCCAGGATGCGCCACCGCCTCAGGCAGAAAAAACAAAGCCAGAAGGCGTTGCGGTTAAGTCAAAAATCGTTAAAAAGAAAAAAGTTAAAATTGCCCATAAAAAGCCGGATATCAGTCTTAAAACAAAACCCAAGAATTTGAAGAAACTGATCGAGAAAAAAAAGGAGGAGAAAAAAAAGCCGGTTAAAAAGAAGGAAAAGCCCAAAAAGGAAGAACCAAAAGTAGAAGAAAAACAGACTGAGCCTGATAAATCACCTGAAAAACTTGCCCAGGAAAGAGACGAACAGAAAATTGACGAGGCTTTACGCCGGCTTGAAGCAAAATTAAAGGAGCAGGGTAGAGGTAATCCAACTGCTGGTGAAACGAATAGAATCGGAACAGGGAAGCGGGCATCAAGGCCTATAGATATATATAACGTTATTCTCGGTACGACTATTGAGCAAAACTGGGTGTTTAACGAAATTCTGGCAAAAATGGATCAGGATCTGGAAGTCAGGGTGTTGATTAAAATATTAAAAAGCGGGGAAATCAGGGATATTATATATGAAACCAAATCAGGGAACCGTTACCTTGATGAATCTGCTAAAAAGGCCATTAAAAAGGCCAACCCGTTGCCTGCTTTGCCGCCGGGATTTCCTTTTTACGATATTGTGCTGATATTTACACCACGGGGAGTAAAATAAAGAAATGATAAATACATGGCGTGTAAAAACAGGCTTTCTTTATGGTGACGGGATTGACCGGCAGATATTGGTGAATGCGTTTTTGGCGGCACTCATTGGAATATTGATCCTGTGTCCGTCATCAACGCGGGCAAAAGAGTACACTCAAATAATCATCAGCAAATCTTCAAAGAAAACACCTGTGGCTGTTACCGATTTTAAAACATTTAACGGGCATGCCACTGAAATCCGTGACGGAAAAAGAGCTCATCAGATTTTAAGTGATGCCCTGAATTTTACTGGATATTTGAAGACCATGAATCCCATGGCATTTTTATCCAATCCCGCTGAAACCGGTATTCAACTGGGTCAGATTAATTTCCGGGACTGGACCGGGATCGGGGCCGAGTTTCTGATTACCGGCGGGATTTACGAACAAGGCGGAAAAGTGAAGCTGGAACTGCGCCTGATTGACACCTTCAATAAAAAAATGCTGGCCGGAACAATTTAAACAGGCCCCCAATCAACACTGCGTACCATGATTCACAAGTTCTGTGATGAGATTTCCGTTGTCCTTACGGGAAAACCCGGTATTTTCAGTACAAAAATTGCGTTTGTTTCAACTGTAAATAGAAAAAAAGAGATCTTTACCTGTGATTTTGACGGCAAGAATGTAAAAAGGATCACAAATTATAAAAGCATCTGCCTGTCTCCGGTCTGGTCCCATGATGGCCATTGGCTGGGATTTGTCTCCTACAAGAGAGGCCGACCTGAAATATTTATTAAAAATTTAAAAGAAAACAGAGGCGCCATTGCCAATTTCAAGGGCATGAACATCTCTCCCGCCTGGATGCCGGACCAGCTTAAACTGGCGGCAACATTAAGCTTTTCTGGGGATCAGGAAATATATTTGTTGACCATAAAGGGAGAAATTATTAAAAGAGTAACAAAAAGCTGGGGAATTGATGTGTCTCCCAATTTTTCTCCGGACGGTAAGAAAATTGTCTTTACCTCCAAACGGACAGGGACACCCCAGATCTTTATAAAAGATATCGAATCCGGCAGGGTGGAGCGTCTGACTTTCAGTGGGTTCAATAACACATCTCCATCATGGTCGCCAAATGGCAAAAAGATTGCCTATGTCGGAATTGAAGATAACAAAATCGACATCCATGTGATGGATATCGGGTCAGGCAAGCAGGTTCAACTGACCATGGACCAGGGAGATAACGAGGATCCGTCGTGGTCGCCTGACGGCAGTATGATAACATTCACGTCAACAAGAGAAGGGGGCGTACCCAGAATTTTTGTGATGAATGCGTCCGGAACAGACCAGAGAAGGCTTTTAAAAATTCGGGGCAGGCAGACCCAGCCGGACTGGTCAAGACCGATTAAATCTGAGAATTAAGAAGTATAAATTTATATTAATTGTATTAGGAGGAGATGTTTAAAATGAAAAACAGAATGTGGATTAATCTGGTAATGGCCGTTCTTGTCGCTGGGCTTTTCTTGACTGTCTCTTGCGCAAAGAAAACAATCGTATCCGAACCGGCTCAAGTTGAAGACAAAGCTCAGATGGAAGCTGACGCAAAGGCCCAGGCTGAAGCCGAAGCCCGTGCAGAGGCGGAAAGAATCAAACAGCAGAAACTGGAAGATCAGGCAGCTGCAGAAAAAGCATTAATGGAAGCCAAAGCAGCGGCCGCCATGAAACGGTTTGAAAACCAGGATATTCATTTTAAATATGACAGTGCTGAACTCAGCTCCATGGCAAAAGTACTTTTAAAAGAGAAGGCTGCCTGGTTAAAAGAGAATTATTCAGTGTCGGTCACAGTTGAAGGTCACTGTGATGAAAGAGGAACAACAGAATACAACCTGGCGCTGGGCGAACGCCGCGCAAGTACAGCCAAAGCGTATTTGATTAATCTGGGTGTGGCAGCTTCCAGACTGAACACCATCAGTTACGGTGAAGAGCAACCCATCGATTTTGGTAAAAATGAAGACGCCTTTCGTAAAAACAGACGGGCTCATTTTTCTATTAATTAATCAATTTTTGTACGCATAGTTTTGTGTTCGGGCGTAACCGCGTTAAGTTAATAAACAGCTGGTTACGCCTGAACTGTTCGTATTTATAGCGATTCTAAAATATTGCCCATAGAAAAGAGTAAATGAATGAATCGCCTGAGAGTAAATCGATTGCTGGATCAAGGGATTTCTAACCTTAAGCCATAGAGAAGGAACCAATTGATCAGAACATATTTATGCGATTTACATTAATAAAAACTGGAGTTTGATTATGAGACCTCTTTATTTTTTGTGTTTTTTAATTATCTGTATCTCCCTGTTCGGGTGTGTTGAACCCAAGCAATTTGTTGCGCTTGAAAATCGAATTGCAGCCCTTGAAATGGAGAATAACAGGTATCGAACCCAGCTTAAGGAGATCTCCGTTACAAAAGAACATCAGGAGAAACTTGAAAAGACACTGGCGTCTCTTGAAAAAAAGATTGACCAGGGGCCGGACATTACCCAGGAATCCTATGCAGAGATGAAATATGATATTCAGATCATTAAAGAGGACCTTCAGAAAATAGAGGGCCGGATTCAGGAGTTGAAACATGTTTTTTCTCAATCAAGCCAGAAAGAGACCCAATCGGTAGATACGCAGTTGGATCGGCTGGACCAGGCAATTTCAAAAAATTATGAGAAAATTTTAAAACTGGAAAAATATATGGGATTTGAACCCACGGTTGCAGGTGAACAAGTTGTGTCACCCCCTCCTGCAGGTCAGGAACCCGGGAAAAATGAGGCATTGGAGCAATATAACCTGGCCAAGAAATTCTTTGACGACGGTGATAATGAGAATGCGCGTATCCAGTTTGAAAATTTTATCAACAAGTATCCGGACTCGGAGAACGCAGACAATGCTAGATTCTGGATTGCCGACAGCTATTACGTTGAAAAATGGTATGATAAAGCTATCCTGGAATATCAGAAGGTGCTTGAAACGTACCCGGACAGTAATAAACTGGCAGCCGCCAGGCTTAAACAGGGATACGCGTTTGCTGAACTGGGAGAGATAGCCAATGCCCGATTGATACTCAAAGTATTATTGCAAAAACACCCCAATTCCGATGAAGCCAAATATGCCAAGGAAAAACTGAAGCATTTAAAGTGAACCCTAACGATGTCTATGTTAAAAGTAGTAGGGATTGATCCTGGGCTGGCCGGTACCGGGATCGGTATCGTTGAAGGCGATATCGGGAAAATAAAAGGATATTCTTTTGGCAGTATTGAAACCCTGGCAAAAGATCCGATACATTTTCGACTGAACACTATCTATAGTAAAACCTTAAGTTTTTTACAGCAGCAACAACCTGATCATGTAGTGATCGAGGATATCTACTCTCTTGATAAATATCCAGGATCAGGTATTATGTTGGGCAAGGTGTCCGGGGTGCTGCTCGTTGCGGCATACCAGGCCGGACTCAATGTGGAGGAAATTCCCGTAAGAGAGGTTAAAAAAATTGTTTCCGGCAACGGGAGTGCGGATAAACACCAGATGGAGCGTGCTGTCCGAAATTTATTAAATCATCATGGCCAGATAAGACCATTTCATGCCTCAGATGCGCTGGGGCTGGCCCTGGCCGGATACTACAGGCATAGAAGGAAAATATGATAGGATATCTTGAGGGCCAGGTCCTGCACTATGAAACGGATGGTATCCTGTTGCTGGTCGGAAATGTTGGGTATGAAATTTTACTCAATCCATTGATGATGGAGAAGGTAAGGGCACAGACCATCGAAAATGAACAATTGTCGCTTTATATTTACTACCACCAGACTGAAAGACAGCCCAAACCGGTTTTAATCGGTTTTGAAACCCTGGATGACAAACAGTTTTTCCAGGCATTTATCACCGTTGATGCCATCGGTCCCATGAAGGCGGTCAAGGCCATGAGTCGACCGGTTGCTGACATTGCATCGGCAATTGAAAAAAAAGAAGTCTCTTTTTTGACAGGTCTCAGTGGTGTCGGCAAAAGAACTGCAGAGAAAATTATAGCAACCCTTCACGGTAAGGTCGAACTATATATTGGCCAGACGACAGCTTCCAAACCGGAAGACTCAGGGGATGTGCCGGAAGACAAGCAGGGTGTTGCCATGCTGGTGGCAGATGTTTTGGTCACGCAGTTAGGTCATTCCCATACGTCTGCAAAACGTATGATTCATGAGGCACTTGAAAGAAATGATACCATATCAACACCGGAAGAACTGTTTGATGAAATTTACCAGGAGAATCGATAGTGACGGATAATGATATTCTTTCATATTCTTCTGAGAAAAAGGGGATTGTGACATCTCAAAGTACAAGAGATGACGTGACCTCAGAGATTATCTCTTTGCGGCCTGAAACATTTAAAGAGTATATCGGACAAAACGAGACGGTTGAAACACTGAAGATAGCTATTGCTGCTGCTAAAATGAGAAAGGAACCCCTTGATCATATTCTTCTGCACGGCCCGCCGGGCTTAGGCAAGACAACGGTATCTCATATTATTGCCAATGAAATGGGCAAGGATTTGACCGTTACTTCAGGTCCCACACTGGAAAAGGGTGGGGATCTTATCGGTATATTAACCAACCTGGGCGAGGGTGACATCCTCTTTATCGACGAGATTCATCGAATACCAAAAGTGGTGGAGGAGTTTTTATATCCGGCCATGGAAGATTTTGCCGTGGATTTTGTTTTTGACAAGGGCTTTCATGCCCGAAGTCATCGTTACCGGCTGAAACAATTTGTCTTAATTGGTGCCACAACGCGGGTGGGATTGTTGTCTTCACCACTGCGGGATAGATTCGGGCTTTTCAGGACCCTGGATTTTTATTCAATTGAGGAATTGATCATTATTGTCCAACGATCGGCAGCAATATTAAATACCACTATTTCCAAAAACGGTGCAATAGAGCTTGCAACGCGTTCCAGGGGAACCCCGAGAATTGCAAACAGATTGTTAAAACGGGTTCGAGATTATTCGCAGGTGAAATCAGATGGGACGATAACACAAAAAAGTGTCCGCGCTGCCCTCAATCTCGAAGGGATTGATCAGCTAGGGCTGACGAATCTGGATAGAAATTATTTGAAAACTATTATTGATTTTTATAAAGGAGGGCCCGTTGGAATTGAAGCAATTGCAGCAACGCTTCAGGAGGAAACTGACACGCTTGTGGATGTTGTGGAGCCCTTTTTGTTGAAAATGGGTCTGGTGTTAAGAACTTCCAGCGGCAGAAAAGCCTCGGCTAAGACTTACCAGCATCTGAAAATTAATCCCTAATTAAACGAGGTTGTTTAAATTAAATTTGATGGTTGTTTTAAAGTTTTTAAGTGAACATTTAGTTTTATTCGTTATTATTAGCCTCCTGGTTGTCGTGAACTTTGCCAATCCAAGGCTTGCAAACGGTTATAATGTTTTGCTATATATTATTCAATTACCGGAAAATGAGAACGCCATTCTGGTGGAAAAAAAAACACAGACTTTTTTTTTAATCACCAATGCCGATAATAATTTGGCAGAGGTCTTTCAGGTACCGTGCTCAACGGGTGAAATCGGTGGTGTGAAACTTCGTTCAGGGGATAAGAAAACACCGGAAGGTATCTATTTTGTCAAAGATGAATATGAGGATAAATACCTGACTCCGGTCTACGGGAAAAAAGCTTTTCCTATCGATTATCCCAATTTTCTTGATACGCGGGATGGGAAAAACGGTTCCGCCATCTGGATCCATGGGACCAATAAAATGCTTAAACCCATGGATTCGAACGGGTGTATTGCACTGGAAAATAAAAACGTTGTAAGACTGTCCGATTATGTCACGCTTGATTCAACTCCTGTCATTTTGGTGGAAGAAATTAACGGTCATGACAGCAGGGATATCGTGGAGAAACAGAGATCCCAGATTCATGAATTTTTGAACAGATGGACCATGGCCCTGGAGACCGGGACCTACCAGGACTATTTGTCTTTTTACTCATCATCCTATCTGCCTCAAATTGATTTTTGGCGACACTGGTTGAAAGCCAGGCAGCGATTTGCGACCCGGAATGAACGGGTGAGTATTACTCATGAGAATATGGGTATATATTTTTACAATGATACTTTTGTTGTTCTGTTTGATCAACTTGCAACTCTTGAAAAGCAGAAGGTACTAGCCGGGAAACGAAAATTATTCCTGGCCAAAGAAGATGGCATCTATAAAATAGTAGGAGATGTTTACCAACGTATACCTGTTGCTTTGGATAAAAATGGTTCACCCTTGATCGGCTCTTTGGAAATAGTTTTTGATCCTCAGCTGAAAGAAAAACGAATAACACAAACTGTACGATCCTGGCTGGCGGCATGGTCAACCAAAGATATGAAAAAGTATGCCTCGTTCTATACGGATCGATTTTATTCTGATGGAATGAATAAAAGACAATGGGTTGACAGAAAAAAAAGAATATCGCAAAAATACAGTTATATTAATGTGACGGGAAACCATTTTAAAGTCAGACAGAAGAAGGACACATGTGTGGTGGAGTTTTTACAGACATATGAATCCAGTGGTTTTGTTGCAAAAGGAAAGAAACAGTTAAAACTTATTAAAACAGGTGGATCATGGAAGATATTTCAAGAGAGCTGGAAAAAGAAATAGCTCAGTCCAAACCCAAACCCTATAAACAAAACAGAGTCTCCCGGATTCTGATCGTTGATGATTTTGGGAAAATGAAATCCGGTGAATATCTTAAGTTTCTTGTCCGGATGCTTTGTGTGGTAAGTCTGGTTTGTTTCGTCGCATTGATCTTTTTTTATAAATGGTATTCTGATGCATCTCAAAAAGCTGAAGAAACAACGAATTCGTTATTGGTAGCACAAAAAAAGGTGGAAGATTTAACAAACGAAAAAGAGGTCTTAATGGCCCGGTTGGTTATGCTTGGCAAAGAACCGGTCATAAAACCACAGGCGCCTGTTGAAAAAGAAAAATCAGCAATGGATAAATCAATTGGAAAGGAAACGAAAACCGATCCGGTTCTATTGGCTGATTCCCCTGTTGATGTTAAGAACGGGAAAGTTGATAAATCAGTAAGTACTGCCATAAAAAAGAAAGATCCGGGGGCTCCCCAATTGAAAACGGCAACGGATCCGGTTGGCGTTGTTGGCCAATCAGAGCCGGTGCGTGCGGAAAATAATATTGTTGCCATAGAAAAATTTATCGTAACAAAAGATGGCAGTAACGGAGATCTGCTTGTGCGATTTGATATCCGCAATATTTCAAAAGAACCTGGTGATGTGTCCGGGCGGATTTTTACAGTGTTAAAACCGGTGGACAAGTCTTCGGATAAATGGCTGGTTGTCCCGTCAGCCAAGTTAATAAATGGTGTTCCTTCCGAATATCGGAAAGGGCAGTATTTTTCTATTGCGCATTTTAAACCGGTGAAGTTTAGAATCAAAAATACAGCTGGGCCCGATTTTTTTAAGACAGTCTCGATCTACATATTTAACAGCAAGGGCGAGATTGTATTTGAGAAATTGATTGAAATTACCGAGGCGGAGCAGGCTGGATGAACTTTGGGGCAATCATAAAATTTGCTGCAATAGTAGTATGCAGCCTTCTCATTGTTTATGGGGTGCCGCCTGTTCGGGCTGCACAAAAAAGCCATACTGTTTTTTTTGAAGGAGAACAAAACGAACTGCATGTTTTCCGGATTAAAGGTACAAAGCCCGGTAAAACTTTATTGATTGTAGGGGGAATCCAAGGTGATGAGCCAGGTGGATTTATAGCTGCCGACTTTTATGCTGACTTTCATTTGGAGCAAGGAAATTTGATTGTTGTTCCACGGGCAAATTTTCCGTCGATTTTAAAAAATGAGCGTCAGATAAACCAGGACATGAATCGAAAATTTCTTGATGACAATATTTCAAATTATGAAATGAAAGTCGTCGAAGTGTTGAAAAAACTCATTTGCGAGAGCGACTGTTTCTTGAATCTGCATGAAGGTTCCGGGATCTATTCTGTTACCTGGGAGAGTGAAACCAGAAATCCAAAACGGTTTGGTCAGTCAATTATTGCAGATGATCTTGTTTTGGGAAACAGCAGGTCAGAACCGGGTATCGATCTTGAAAAAATGGCCAACAAGGTGATTGAAAAGATTAACCAAAATATTGAAGATGATGCATACCATTTTCATTTTAATAATCATCGAACCGCATATACCGATTCGATGCACAAAGAGCAGCTGCGGTCAGCGACCTATTATGCCCATCATGTGTGCAAAATCCCTGCATTCGGCATTGAATCGGCCAAGTCTTTACCCCTTGAACAGAAAGTAAAACAACATATTTATGCAATTAACGGGTTCATGGAGTTGCTGGATATTATTCCCCAGACTCCTGGGATTGATTTGAAAAAACCGGAAATGGAATACATGATTATTTCCGTTAATGACTCTGTTCCCTTTGTTGTTGGAAAAATGCAGCATCTGGCAGTTAACCGAGGCGATACGATTCAGGTTCATGATATTGTGGCCAATTATGAGCGCGGATTAAGTGTCGATGTTATCGGGCTTGGAAACCATTTCAACGATATGAAAAAAAAACTGGTAGTCACTGAATCTACCAGAATAGAAGCCAAAAAAGATTTTTATAAATGTGGCAGTGTTTTTATTGATGTTCAAGAAAGACGATTGGCAGCGCGTAACCAGGTTACGCTCAAAGAACCGGTTGCCAAGAATGTTTTGCAGTTTAAGCTGAAGATCAACGGGCAAATGAAAATAGCAGATAATTACAGCCATGTGGTTATTCAGCGCGGAGACGTCCTGCTGATTGAGGATTTATTGTCCGGTAATACAGATCCGTCGCAATTTATAGTTAATTTTAAGGGGTTTGTAGGCAATTCCTATAATAACAGTGGAGAAGATAGAGGATATCTGATAGATACCTCAAAAGATGTATTAATGCCAGATACTCATTGAATAAAGAAGGCCGGCATTATTATATATTAACGACCTTGAACGGTAAAGAAGTCGGTAAGCTGTTTATAGATATTCAATCATAGTAAATGAGGAGATATGCAGTGGGGAAAAAGAACACTAAAAACCTGTCTATCATTGATAAAGAACTCAAAATAGAGGGAAGTATCTCAAGCACTGGCAAGTTGATCATTAAAGGACAGATTAACGGTACTATTGACGGCGATGTGGTGATTATTGCGGAAGACGGCCAGGTGAATTCCAGTGCCACAAAAGTTTCGAGCATCACAATTGGCGGAAATTTTCAAGGAGAGGTGTCTGCTTCAAAAGAATTGATTATTCTTGCAACCGGCAGGTGCGCGGGCAAAGTTGAATATAAGGATTTGATTGTAGAAAATGGCGGGATATTGAATGCGGAAGTCTCATGCAAGACGTCAAGCAAGCTTGCAACTAGTAAAGATCCCGCTGCGTTTAAGTCTAAGAAGCCTGAAAAAAGTAAACAGATAGAATTGTAAAATCTTCTTGACATAAATAACAAAATTATGTAAATATTACCGATTGTGTTTATGAATAGGAGCATTAAAAAATTGAAGAAATATACGTACAGCGCAAAAAGATCAGACAATAACGAAAATTGGTGCATCATTGATGCAAAAGATCAAATTCTTGGCAGACTGGCAACTCAGGTGGCAGAAAGAATCAGGGGAAAACATAACCCTCTTTTTACCCCGCATGTTGATATGGGTGACTGGGTAATCGTTATTAACGCAGATAAAATCCAGATGACCGGGAATAAATGGACCCAGAAAAAATATTATCGTCATTCAGGATATATCGGTGGGATTAAATCCGCCACAGCCAAAGAATTACTTGAAAAAAAACCTGAAGAGATTCTCAAAAAAGCCGTCAAGGGAATGCTTCCGAAAAATCGGCTTGGTAGAAAACTTGGCAAAAAATTGTTTATATATGCAGGCGATCAGCATCCCCATGCTGCCCAGAAACCTGCGGCTGTTGAAATATAATATAAAAAGGACGCGATAGTTATCAATGGAAAGTGGAAACGTTTTTTACGCGACTGGTAAGAGAAAAGATTCTGTAGCCAAGGTGTGGTTAACACCTGGAAACGGCAAAATTGTGGTCAATAATAAAGACCTGAATGAATACTTTGATTTGAATGTAGCAAGAGATCTGTTGTCTTCACCTCTCGTCTTGACGGAAAAAGCAGACGAGTTTGATGTCAAAGTTACGGTGATGGGCGGTGGTAAATCCGGCCAGGCTGGTGCCATTCGGCTTGGTGTATCAAAAGCCCTTGTCCTGACGGATCCTGAATTACGAGGCGTGTTAAAAAGCGCTGGTTTTCTTACAAGAGATTCGCGGCAGAAAGAACGTAAAAAATACGGTAAAAAAGGCGCCAGAGCAAGCTTCCAGTTTTCAAAAAGGTAGTCTTTTCTACATATCGCAAGATCTTTTGGGGCAAAATTCAAGTTTTGCCCCTTTTTGCGTTGGGAGATGCGTGAAAAATGAAAACTTATCTGTTTTACGATATTGAAACAAGTGGACTGCATCCGTCTTTTGATCAAGTCCTGACATTTGCCTGTATCCGAACCGACCTTCGCCTTAATGAACTGGACAGGCAGTCTATTACCATACAGCTTCGAAACGACATTATACCATCGCCCAGAGCCTTTTTAACCCATGGGTTGACCTTTGATGAATTGCAAGCAGGGCTTTGTGAATATGATGCCGCACTTAAAATACACAAAATCGTAAATACACCGGGTACAATTTCTCTGGGATATAATTCTCTTGGATTTGATGATGAGTTTTTGCGGTTCCTATTTTATCGTAATTTGCTGGATCCGTACACGCATCAATATGGTCAGGGTTGCAGCCGGATGGATATTCTGCCGGTTACAGTCATTTATCGTCTGTTCAGCCAGTGTGATCTGATATGGCCTGAAATCGAAGGGAAAGCCACGCTTAAGCTTGAACATATCAGTCGTGAAAACAAGTTTGTTACCTCTGGTCGCGCCCATGAAGCCATGAGTGATGTGGAAGCAACCGTAGCGTTGAGCAAGGTGTTTTTCCAGGAGCAGGATATATGGCGATATGCTTCGGATTTTTTCAATAAAACAAAGGATGAAATCCGTATCAATAACATGCTACAGGAATTCATTGTTAAGAATAAATCTTTTAGGATTTGTCTGATGGTTTCGGCCTCCTTTGGTGCCGATAATAATTATCTTGCACCGGTTGTGCATCTGGGGCCGTCAAAAGCGTATAAAAATCAAAGTTTATGGCTCAGGCTTGATAATGAGGACATTCTTGGTGTTGAATCGGACAAGGCTGTCAGTGAGATCATGGTTATCCGAAAAAGGGCTGCTGATGCCTACATTGTACTGCCTTGTTTGGAGCGGTTCTGGGTACGATTGACCGATAAGGCCAAGGATAATTATAAAAAGAATATTCAAACGATTCAGGACAGGTGGTCTATCTTTTTTGAATTGATCCAGTTCCATGGTGATTTTAAATATCCATACATACCTGACATGGATATTGATGCGTCTCTTTATCAGGAAGGTTTTTTTACCAAGAAGGAAAAAATGGAGTGCCAGCGATTTCATAGTGAGGCCAGTGACCAAAAGCAAAAAGTTCTTGAGGAAATGACCAGCCTCAGAGTCAAAAATCTTGCCACGCGAATTCTTTTTCGCAATTTTGAATATAAATATTTGCCAACGGTTCAATCGGCTGCCCGGGACTATATTGGCCGGCTTAAATCCGCGGAACATGAGGACCTGTTTGTCGGCTATAAAAATGACTCGAAAATGACCTTTGATGAAGCAAAAAAAGAGTTGGAAAAGGCGAAAAGTGAAATGCCGGATTTGACTTCTCTGCAAAAAGAGATGATACAGTGTCTGGAGATCTATTTTTCTGAATTATAGATTTCGTCTGCTGAGTCGTTTGAGCTCGTCTATTTGAGCATCATGGATGAATTTATTTAACAGGTTCTCATTCTTTATCGTCAGGATCTTCAACCCTATCAGGCAATGGGTTTGCGAATATTTCTGGTGAACCCGGCTCACCTGAGCTTTTAAGGGGAGTGTTCCAACCGGTTTGTCAATATCCATATTGATCAGGATTAGCCCCATACGAATTTTTTCGTTGAGTTTAAGATTGATCAACGGGTTGACAAATTTCTTTTTTTTTTGGAAAAACGATTCCGACGCCGGAAAGAGATATATCTCTAATGGAGAAATCTCTGGATGTATAGTATTCAAGGTTCTGATATAGTATTTTTGCTTTAATTATAAATTTTGTGCTTAACGGCAGTCTAAATGCCGATCGAATATTTATTTCTTTTGCAGGTGCTTGGTAATGCAGCTTGACAGCAGAGACGGTTTGGCTGTTGGCAAGCGGGTATTTTTCAATCAGTTGGAAGTGGCTGCAACGAATACCAATTCGAAGTTTTCTATTTTTATCGTGAAGAATTGTACTCAGGTGAAGTTCTTTGAACGTGGTATTATCTGACAGCGGGGTTATCGGTTGTGCAATGGTGATCGTCTGGTGTTTAAAATCGGCATCGTAAATAATAGATGATCTTGAATTGGGGGTCAGGGAATTAATATTGAAAACAATATCCACCCCGATTGACGGCAGAAAGATAGACTGGACATTAAATCCCATGATAAAAAATATTCAGGCAGCGACTATACGATAACGTATAGTCGCTGCCTGAAAAAAAATGGAAAAGACTTATTTTACAGCGTCTTTTAATGCTTTACCGGGGACAAATTTTGGGACATTTCTGGCAGGAATGTTGATTTCTTTACCAGTTTGGGGATTTCTACCTTTTCTGGCTTTTCTTTCGGCCGTTTTGAATGTTCCAAAGCCAACCAGCGTTACAGAGTCGTTGTTAGCAAGAGCTTCTGTGACGGCTTTAATTGTGCAATCTACGGCAGCCTGAGCTTCTTTCTTACTGTTAAGTACTTCTGAAACCTTGTTGATTAAATCGCCTTTGTTCATCTTGATCACTCCTTTTTTTAGGTTTTAGAAATTTACCAAAAATTCTAAAATTTGTCGTTAAAACAGCTTCCTAAAGTTAAATTGTTTGAATCAGCTTTTCTGCGTACGTTACGTCGTTGAGAGGTGCGTGTCAAGTATTTATTCACAGTTTTTATTAAATTTTGTTGCTAGAATTATATAAAAAACTTAAAATCAAAGAAAAAAGGAGGAAAACATGGATGCAGCACTGGTTAATCCCTTTATCGAGGGGACTTTACACATTTTGGACACAACCGCTTTCGTAAAAGTCGCACCCAAGTCTCCATATTTGAAAAAAAACCGCAAATCACTGGGCGATATTACAGGACTTCTAGAAATTTCAGGAGACCTTGCCGGCAGTGCCGCAATTACCTTTTCAAAAGAGAGCATCCTCGGGGTTGTTTCTGCGATGTTTGGAGAGGAAATGACCGAAATTAATGAAGAAATTCATGACGCTGTTGGTGAAATCAGTAATATGGTGGCTGGGCATGTCACCACGAAGATCGCTGAAACAGGGAAGCAGGTGAAAGTGAAGTTCTCAGGGTTGCAGCATGGACAAGATTCCGTTATTGAGCATGTCCAGGGTGCCCAGCACGTGCTTGTGCTTCCGTTTAAAACGACAAAAGGAAAGCTGGTCGTTGAGGTCAGTTATAATTAATCGGGGCAGCTTAGGAATCGTACCAAAATTACTTGATCTGAATTGTTTCCAAAATCCATTAAAAGACAGGGTATTTTAAAGAAAAAGTTCACGTAAGGCAATGCACGGCTTTGCCCTTAGTAATTTTGGAGCCGATCTTTAGCCGGTTATCAGCCCCAGATACCATGAAATAATCTGTTCACCAAAAAAGATATAAAGAACAGCTCCCATGGACAAATAGGGACCAAAGGGGATCTTTAGACCTGAGTTTGAATGACGGCTGATCATTATCATGGTGATGCCGGCGAATGTACCAAGCAGGGATCCTGAGAAAATAGTGAAAAAGACACCTTTAACACCGATGGCAGCGCCAATCATTGCCAAAAGCTTGATATCTCCCACACCCATACCTTCCTGTCTGCGAATTAAATAGTATCCCACAGCAACTGTTGTAAGGCTGCCGCCGCCAATAAGAATTCCGAGTAAAACATTTTTTATTGTCATCCCTGGTATAAAGTAAAAGGACGAAGCAAATACAATGATCCCGGGCAATGAGATGATATCGGGAATAATCTGATAATCAAAATCAATGAATGATATGGTGATCAGGGTACTTATAAACACAAACCAGAAAAACATTGGATAGGTCAGGCCAAACTTTAGATAGAGCAGGACAGCGAAAAAACCGGTGAGACCTTCGATTAGTGGATACCGTATAGAAATTTTAGTTTTGCAAAATTTGCAGCGTCCTTTCAGCAAAAGATAGCTGAAAATGGGAATGTTACAATAAAAGGGGATCGGTGTTTGGCAATCCGGACAGGAAGACGGTGGTGAAACAATGGAGCGCCCTTCAGGTATTCTGTAAATGCAAACATTTAAAAAACTGCCGATGCAGATGCCGAACAGGAAAACAAATGAAATTGTAATGAGTATGTCAGTCGCCGGTATCATCAGTTTTATCCTCGCATAGTCGTTTTTATAATACCATTATATAAAAGCTAAAAATATTTTTACATAGATATTGTAAATAATAAAATAAGCCTTATTGTAAAATCACAAATATGATCGACGTAAATATGAATGTCAATCACTGAATGTGAAGTGAGGAAAAAATCAACTTTTTCATTCAGTGTTTTTA
The DNA here is from genome assembly GCA_964562385.1 of uncultured Desulfobacula sp. Lineage (GTDB taxonomy): Bacteria > Desulfobacterota > Desulfobacteria > Desulfobacterales > Desulfobacteraceae > Desulfobacula. The sequence goes on along the minus strand of CAZLTD010000027.1, from coordinate 13,338 downwards.
TATGAGTAAAGGAGCAAAAATGGCTGAAGCAGATATTGATGACCTGATTGAAATCATTGAAAAGGAAAGCAATATAGAGGATATCCCGACTATCTTGCCGATGATGCCGGTAAGAGATGTGGTGGTTTTTACGGATATGTTGCTGCCACTGTTTGTCGGCCGGGATAAATCCATCAGGGCTGTAGAGGAGTGCGGGGAGTATGATCGATATATATTTTTAACGGCACAAAAAGATTCGGAAATCGAGAAGCCCAAAGATGATGATGTTTATGAGGTCGGAACAGTCGGGCGCGTTCAGAAAATGATAAAACTGCCCGATGGCAGGATCAAGGCACTGGTTCAGGGAATTGCCAAGGCCAAAGTGCTGGAATATGTAAAAAAGCGTTCCTATTTCAAAGTTCAGATTGAGTTTTTGACCGATTTTGATCCCCAGGAAATAAATATTGAAGACGAAGCGTTGATGCGCAATGTCAAAGAGGCCAGCCAGAAACTTCTGGCCCTCAAAGGGGAGCTGACCGGTGATGTCGGGGATCTTTTATCTCACATAGAATCACCGGGTAAGTTGGCGGATCTGGTGGCTTCCAATTTGAATCTTAAAGTTGAAGATGCTCAAACGCTTCTGGAAATCACCGATGCCATAAAACGTTTGAAAAAAGTTAACGATCTTCTTGCAAGGGAACTGGACCTGTCAACGGTTCAAGCCAAAATACAGACAGATGTTAAAGATGAAATATCAAGAAATCAGCGGGATTATTATTTAAGAGAGCAGGTTAAGGCAATCCACAGAGAGCTTGGGGAAAGCGATGAGAAACTTGCAGAGATCGAAGATTTCAAAGCAAAAATTAAAAAATGCAAAATGCCGTCCGAATGCGAAAAGGAAGCTCAAAAACAGATCAAGCGCCTTGAGCAGATGCATTATGATTCTTCTGAGGCCTCTGTTGTCAGAACGTATCTGGATTGCATTGCCGGCCTGCCCTGGAGCAAGTCCACAAAGGATTTTTTAGACATCCCAAAATCAGAAGAGGCCTTGGATAAAAATCACTTTGGATTGGACAAGGTCAAAGAGAGAATTCTGGAATATTTAAGTGTCAGGAAACTAAATCCAAAGAAAAAAGGACAGATAATCTGTTTTGTAGGCCCTCCGGGCGTAGGTAAAACGTCACTTGGTCAGGCGATTGCCAAGGCAATGAAACGAAAGTTTCATAGAGTCTCTTTAGGGGGCATCCGGGACGAAGCTGAGATTCGAGGACATCGGCGGACTTATATCGGGTCCATGCCAGGGCGTATCCTGCAGGGCTTAAGACAATGCAAGACCAATAATCCGGTTTTTATGCTGGATGAAATAGATAAGCTGGGCAATGACTTCAGGGGGGATCCATCGTCCGCGCTTTTAGAAGCACTGGACCCGGAACAGAATTTCGAGTTTTCCGATCATTACCTGAATATGCCGTTTGATCTTTCCAATGTTCTGTTTATTCTAACGGCCAATATTTCAGATACCATTCCGTCTGCACTGCTTGACAGGATGGAGGTCATAAGGATTTCCGGCTATACACGTGAGGAAAAAAAGAAGATTGCCCAGAGGCATCTTCTGCCCAGAAAACTTAGAGATAACGGTCTGATACGACGTTCTATAAAAATCAGCCCCAAAGCTATGGAATCCATTATTGCAGAATATACACTGGAAGCCGGGTTAAGGGGATTGGAAAGAAAACTGGACGCTATATGCAGAAAGATTGCACGTCAGATTGCCGAAGGGAAAAAAGGCAAATTTTCAATTACAAAACAGAATCTGGCAAAATATCTTGGACCGCCGAAGTTTATGCCTGAGCTTGATCAGGAAGAGAGCCAGGTGGGGCTGGCAACGGGGCTGGCATGGACAGAAGTGGGTGGTGAACACCTGTATATAGAGGTGTCTTTGTACCAGGGCAAGGGCGAGTTGCTTGTCACCGGACAGATTGGAGAGGTGATGCAGGAGTCTGCAAGGGCCGCGTTGACATACATTAAATCCAATGCTGAAAAACTTGGAATCAACAAAGAGAAGATCGATTCTCATGATATCCATATCCATGTGCCGGCAGGGGCAATCCCGAAAGATGGCCCTTCGGCGGGAATCGCCATGGCAACGGCGCTCATATCCGCTTTCACAGGGCAAAAGGTTAACAATAAGGTCGGTATGACCGGTGAGATTTCATTAAGAGGGCGTGTGCTGCCTATTGGTGGTTTAAAGGAAAAGGTGCTGGGGGCACTCAGGGCCGGTATAGAGCATGTGATTATTCCTGAAAAAAATAAAAAAGATCTGTATGACCTCCCTAAAGCCGTAAAAAGAAAAATCATATTTTCCTGTGTCCGGGATGTTCGCCAGGTGCTTGAAATCGCGCTGGAGAAAAAGGCGGACTGATTTGATAATTCTCTCTTTGAGTACTGCGGAGCAATGCTGTAGTCTGGCGGTTGTGAACCAGGATACGCTTATTTGTGAAGAGTCCTGGAATAGTAACCTGACGCATTCCAAAAGATTGCTGCAGATGATAGAGCATTCCCTTGAACAAAGAGCAGGAATCGATCTGTCTGATATTGATGTTTTTGTTGCTGCAAAAGGACCGGGCAGCTTTACCGGTCTTCGGATCGGTATCAGTGTCGTTCTGGCGCTGGCCTGTTCAACGGGTCGTCCCGCACTGGGAGTTTCAAGCCTTGACGGCATTGCATATCGTTTTGCATGGTCCGAAAATCCGGTGTGTGTGATGATGGATGCCCGGCGTAATGAAGTTTACAGCGCTGTATACCGATTTGAAAAAGGGGTGCTGGTGTCAAAAGGGGCAGAGACCGTTGTTGATCCGGAACAGGCGATGATCAGTGCAGGCTACGATGCCCTGTTCGTCGGCAGCGGGTCAAAAGCCTATCGCTCGCTGATAGAGAGCAAAAGTGTAAACAGCAGTATTTCCAGCGGCCTGTTGGACTCCGTCAGTGCATCGGGCATGATTCACTCGTTAACCGGCCAGCCGGACTTTTTGACAAATCCAGGAAATATTCTGGTCCCAAGCTATATCAGAAAGTCAGATGCGGAGTTGCAATTTGTTGGAAAGCAAGGATAATATTGACAATCGTTCACTTTTTTTGATATATTGTTTCGGATATGGTTTTGGAAAGTTAATATATGGATAAAACAAAATGGCCGGCCAGGGCAGTTTTACCGGTTGCCCTTCCCGGAGTTAAATTTATAATAATAACCATCCTTGTTTCGGGGATGCTTTTTTATTTTGGGTGGACAATACCCGCCTGGTTTTTTGTGGCTGCCACGCTTTTTGTGACATGGTTCTTCAGGGATCCTGAAAGAAAGGTGCCGCAAGAGGAAGGGTGCCTTATCTCACCGGCAGACGGTAAAGTGATTATCGTTGATGAAAAGGCGGCATGTGAGTATTTAAGCGGGCCATGTGTTAAAATCAGCATATTCATGAATGTTTTTAATGTTCATGTGAATCGAATTCCCTTTGACGGAGTTGTGGAAAAGGTTGTTTATCATCCGGGGAAATTTTTAAACGCCTCATTTGATAAAGCATCCACCCATAATGAAAGAAATGCGCTGGTTATCAGGACGGCAGATGATAAAAAGTTTGCCGTGGTTCAGATAGCGGGTTTGATTGCCAGAAGAATCGTTAATTGTGTCAGTGAAAAAGAGCGCGTTCAAAAAGGAGCGCGATATGGTATGATTCAATTTGGATCCAGGCTGGATCTTTATTTGCCGCAGGATTTTAAGGTGGCTGTAAAGCTGGATGAGAAAACAACAGCCGGCAGTACCATTATCGGGTATATGAAAAGGAGGTAGATGGATTATGCAAAAGCAGAATGTAAAAAAGAGTATCTATATCCTTCCCAATTTGTTCACCTCCATGAATCTGTTTTGTGGATATTATTCAATTATTGCATCGGTGCAATTACGTTTTGCAGATGCTGCCGTAGCCATCCTGGTCGGGGCTATCTTTGATCTTTTAGATGGCAAGATCGCACGGGCAACCAATACAACAAGCAAGTTTGGAATCGAATATGATTCTCTTGCAGATTTGATCACCTTCGGTCTGGCACCGGCCTTGCTCATGTACCTGTGGGTTCTTGAATCCGCTGGACGACCCGGCTGGTCTGCTGCATTGCTGTTTACTATCTGCGGGGCATTGAGACTTGCCAGATTTAATACCACCACATCTGCCAGCAGCGATTTTGAAGGACTGCCCATCCCGGCTGCAGCCGCTATGAATGTGTCTGTGGTGTTGTTTTTAACCCGCTTGAATTTGTCTCCGGAACCCTATAAACTGTTTTTGCTGATAATGATGTTCGGCCTGTCCTTTTGCATGGTCAGTTCGTTTCGGTATAAGAGCCTTAAAAAAGTGTCTCTTTTTAAAAGTATGAAATTCAGCAAACTTGTCGGGTTGATTCTTATTATCGTGCTGGTGGCAACCGAACCTTCTATCCTTTTGTTTATGGTTTTTTCCATTTATGTCGTATCCGGCCCGATGGTTACATTGTACGATCATCTGTCATCAAAAGATGAGAAAAAAACCCAGATAGATAAACGCTTTTAACTATACCTGAAAATTTTATGGAGTAAAAATTACGTTGGAACAGATACCCATGACCACAGACGGCTATGCCGTACTAAAAGACGAACTTCAAAGGCTCAAAACTATTGAGCGGCCGGAAAACATAAAAGCGATCGAGGTTGCCAGAGCACATGGCGATTTGTCCGAGAATGCTGAATACCATGCCGCTAAAGAAAGACAGTCCTTTCTTGAAGGAAGGATCGGGGAACTCAGCTACAAAATCAGCAACGCAAAAGTGATTGATCCGGATACGGTCCCAAAGGACTGCATCCGTTTCGCCAGCCGGGTTCTGGTTGAAAATATGGATTCTGAAGAAGAGAGTGAGTACATGATTGTCGGCCCGGAAGAGGCGGATATAAATAAAGGAAAAATTTCAGCATCATCCCCCCTGGGAAATGCCCTTCTCGGAAAAAAACCTGGTGAAGAGGCAGTCCTGCAGGCACCGGGCGGAAGAAGATCATACGAAATTATAGATATTCTCTAATCAATTTGGAGGTGGTACTTTGGCAAGAGTTACAATAGAAGATTGTTTGAAAAATGTTGATAACCGGTTTTCTCTGGTTCACCTGGCGGCAAAAAGGATTCGGCAGGTCAGGGAAGGAGCGGACCTTTTGGTAAAATCATCAAAAAATGAAGATGTTGTTACGGTTCTGCGTGAAATTGCAGCAAACAGGATTGTTGCAAAAAAGGATAACGTACCTGAAGACGAGTAAAGAATCGTTAAAAAATTACTTGATCTAAATTGTTTCCAAAACCCCAAAAAAGACGGGGAATTTTAAAAATAAAAGTTCAAGTAATTTGGGAGCCGATCCTAAGTTAACCTGAAGGAACAGGAGCCTTGGCAAGAGTGTGAGAACCGGCCTGAAAAAGAGAATAAATCATGCGGTGGGAAGAGCGATTCATGACTATGACATGATTCAGGAAAATGACCGTATTCTGGTCGGGATTTCCGGCGGCAAAGACAGTCAGGCGCTGCTGGAAATATTATTTTCTCTCAAAAACAGAGCCCCAATCCATTTTGATATTATACCTGTGCATATCGATCCGGGTTTTCCGGAATCTTTTTCCCAAGAATTAAAACAATATGTTGAAAATAAATATGAGCGGGTAATTATTGAAAACACCGATTTTGGTATTGTGGCACACTCGGATCAAAACAGTGAAAATCCGTGCTTCCTTTGTGCCCGTCTCAGAAGGAAAAGGCTGTTCGAGATTGCCAAAGAACAAAATTGTAAAAAGATTGCCTTGGGCCACAATAAGGATGACATTATTGAGACCTTGTTTATCAACATTTTTTATGCTGGTAAAATTGGGACGATGAAACCTTGTCAATCTTTTTTCAATGGTGTTCTTGATATAATCAGGCCGCTGTCATATGTTGAAGAAAAAGAGCTAATTTCATTTGGTAATCAGGCCGGATTACCGGTGTTTGTTAACAGCTGTCCCAGTGCAAACGTGACCAAACGCCAAGAGATCAGGCAGATGCTTGAAATGATGTATAAAAACAACAAACATATAAAAGGCAATATATTCAGGGCAATGGGCAATATTGCGACTGATTATCTTTTAGATTTGAAAAATGATAGACATCCAGAATCAGCCTGATTACAGGAAGATCCCCATCGACAAGGTCGGTATTAAAGGTCTGAAATATCCGGTAAGAGTACTTGATAAGACAACAGGCCTCCAGTCTACGGTAGCACAAATCAGCATGTATGTGGATTTGCCCCACCAATGCAAGGGTACTCACATGAGCCGGTTTGTTGAGATTCTACACCTGTTTAGAACGCAGGTGTCGTTAGAGTCATTGACCAATATACTGGAAGACATGAAACAGATCCTTGGTGCCGAATCCTCTCATATTGAGATTAATTTCCCCTATTTCATTGAAAAACAGTCACCGGAAACCGGGTCCAAGGGGTTGATGGATTATACCTGTTCCATTATTGGTTCTTCCAATGGAAAAAAGAATACTGATATTGTATTGACCGTGGCTGTTCCGGTGACTTCTGTCTGCCCGTGTTCAAAGGAAATCAGTAAGTACGGTGCTCATAATCAGCGAGGAGAAGTTCTTGTCAGTACACGGTTTAACAAATTTATCTGGATAGAGGATATTGTGGAACTTGTCGAAACAAGCGCCTCCTGTGATATTTTCAGTGTCTTAAAAAGAGAAGATGAAAAATTTGTCACTGAAAAAGCCTATGAAAATCCAAAATTTGTTGAAGATATTGCCAGGGATGTCGCAAAAAAGCTTATGGAAGATGAAAATATCACCTGGTTCTCTGTCAGTGCCGAGAATTTTGAATCCATCCATAACCACAGTGCATATGCCTATATTGAAAAAGGATCTGAACTTTGAATTTTAAGAGAGAAGTTTTCTCTTGCTTGTATGAGACTGTTTAACGGGTTGTCCCATGTTAAATGTTCGGGATAAATTTGCTGATCTTGACAAGAATGATATTATTTTCGGGTGTGTCGTTCTTACTTTTCTTCTCCTTCCGACAGGTACCGCGCCTCCACTGATCACCTTGGGAATAGCCTTGGCAGTGTGGGTTTTTTCAGGTAAATTCATACAAATTATTTCAGTATTTAAACCATCTCTATTGTTTCCGGTGATTCCTTTTCTTGTACTACCATGGCTGGGATTGCTTTACTCTCAGAATATGGAATTAGGACTCGATTATGCACTGAAGACAAAATACTGGGTAATTGTTTTTGTCAGTGCCGGGCTTTCATTAGACAAAAAACGGTTTGAGACCCTGATAAATTGGTTTTGGGTTGGGCTAACAATAGGGGCTATTCTAGCCTTTCTGCAAGTTGCTAGTGTGATAGACCCTGTCAATGATGGTCATCTTGGCTTTGGTGTTGTTCATACCCTTGTCAGCATGTATCTTATTATAGGTGTTCTTACCGTATCCTTTCAGTTTTCCAAAATAAATACATGGAAACATCGTTTTCTTCTGCTTTTCTTTTTGGTTGCCTTTTTGTTCCACCTTGCTGTTTTAAGAAGTCGGAGCAGTTATATAATATTTGCCATGCTGAGTCCGATGGTTATCAATAATTTGATGTATAATTTTTCAAGGAAGATTCAAATTGGCACCTGTCTTTTGCTGATGGTAGCCTTTTTTGCGTCACCTATTGTCCGTGATGAAATGGCAAGAACTTATGTGCATTTCAAAATAAGTAAAGAGAAAATATTAAAAGGGGAGGATGTCGTTCATTTTCCTCGAATATATATCACAAAGGAAGCCCTTTTAGTCATAAAAAAGAATCCGCTTGTTGGGATCGGGACCGGTAGTCTGACAGAACCGACGCGATTAAAAGGTGAAATTATTCATCACCCACATAATAATATCCTCTATATGGGAACAAGTTATGGAATCTTTGGTATTGCTGCTTGTTTCTGGCTATTCGGCACTATGTTTTTCCAATCGTGGCAATCACGAGATTCACTGATCGGATATTATACAATGTCAACGTGCATTGTTTTGTTTTTGGCCGGTATGTTTGACACTCCGCTGTTGAACACGGGAACACTTGTTCTGCTTGCATTGAGTTATGGTTTTATAAATCATCTGAAACCTGAAAATCACAAGCAGATGCGCTAATGGCTTCTTCACTAATTGGTTGATTCCCATTTTTTCGCACTACTTTTTCTTCAACTGGTGAACAGTATCAAACATTTTGTTTTGTATCGATTGATATCCCGTATTCTTTTTATTAACCATTATGACAAATGGATATAGTCGGTTATTGTCACCGTGGATGTAACCGGCCCTGGTACGAATACCCTCAAGTGTTCCGGTTTTATAGAATTCGTGTTTTTTGTGGTTTAAGAGCGTATGATAAGACATGAAATTTAGCAAAATGTTTATCATCTGCTCTGGAGATATTCTATTAAGCCTTGAAATGCCAGAGCCTTCTACAATACGGATTCCGGGTAAGCCTAATTTGTTCGATGCATATTTTTTAACGACACTTACACCTTTATTTAATGTGGCAGGAGCCTGAAATTCTTGGGCGCCCATAGTCAATACGAGTTGGTTCGCTATAAAATTGTTTGAGTATTTTAAAAGCTTTTCAATAATACTTTTTAATTCAATCGGGGAAGTGAAGGTGAAGGTTTTTCCAGGATTGCTTTTAAAACGACCAGTCTTGACGATGCCATTTATTTTTACCCCTTTGCCCTTTAAAAAGGCAGCCATCAATTGTCCCGCATACAGTTTACTCTGTTTTTGCGAAAGAATAATCCTTCCTTCCTTTAAGTGTGTTTTTTTTATATCTTCATGTAATATATTAAGCAGCGGTGTTTGAGCTTCTGCACTAATAAATCGATTTGATCTGATATCCCATCTAAACATGACAGTATTGAAATTTGCACATAAAGCACCAACAGGGGCATCATAAGGATTGGTAGACTTGCCTGTTCCCGGAATACTGATGTTGGAATCAAAATATGACTGATCTATAATAATATTGTTAATCAGTTTTATTTTTAACCTGGCTATAATTTTTTTACAAAATATTTCAGCAGCTTCTGAGATAAATAAAGGATCTCCAAACCCTTTTATATATAGGTTGTTTGTGACGTTGTCATAAGAATACGCCGTTGGAAAACGAAAGTCTTCCCCCAATAAGTCTATGGCCACTAAGCTAGTCAGTATTTTTAATATTGATGCCGGAATAAATGAGTGGCTATCATTCTGATTGTAAATAATATTCCCCTTGTCATCGGCGAGAATATAGCCAGTGTTTTTGTCCAGAGAATACCCGGGGATTGCCGTGCCTGTAATTGTGACAAAACAGATAATTGAAAATATAATAGCTGATTTTGTCTGCATCTTATTTGTTATCAATCAAAAAGGCTTTATACCCTAAATATGTCATATAGATATCCGCTTTATTTGACACTTCAAAAGGAGAATGCATTGACAGTAGTGCCGGGCCGCAGTCTAAGACATCCATTCCGAATTTAGATAAAAATTTGGCCACCGTGCCGCCGCCGCCCTGGTCAATTTTTCCCAGCTCACCGGTTTGCCAGATGATCTTATTTTTATTGAAAATTTGCCGTATTTTTCCGACAAATTCAGCACTGGCATCACTGGAACCAGCCTTCCCGGCAACTCCTGTAAACTTGGTCATGCATATGCCAAAACCCAGTTTTGCAGCGTTCAGCGGCTCATGAACTTCCTTGAAGTCCGGGTCTAACGCTGCATTGACATCAGCTGAAAGACAGGACGACTTAATCAGGGCTTTTCGAAGTGAGCGGTTGTCCGGCATTTCTCCATTGACATGCAGCAGATCCGATACCAGATCCTCCAGAAAGTTTGATTTTGCACCAGAGCTGCCTTCGCTACCGATTTCTTCTTTATCAAAGAACAGCGCAATAGCAGTCTTTTCTGGTGTCTTTATATCCAGAATCGATTGAAGGCTTGTAAAGGCACACACCCGGTCATCCTGGCCATAACCGCCGATCATTGATCGATCAAAACCAATATCCCTTGCCTTTTGAGCGGGTACAACCTCAATTTCCGCACTGACGAGATCCTCTTCTGTGATACCGTATTGGTTATACAACAGGTTTAAAAGACCCAACTTGAACCGGTCTTTTTCTTTTTCATCACCAAGGGGGATGCCGCCGGCAATGAGGTTTAGTTTTTCACCTTCAAATGCATCAGAAAGCTTCTTGTTTGCCTGTAATTTGCCGGCAAGGTGGGGAAGCAAATCCGATATTGTAAAAACCGGATCTTCCGGTTTTTCTCCAATGGTAATATCAATGGTTTTATTTTCAGACGTGATAACAATACCATGGATGGCAAGCGGCATGGCAAGCCAGTGATATTTACGGATACCACCGTAATAATGGGTTTTAATCAATCCCATGCTGACATCTTCGTATATAGGGTTTTGCTTTAAATCGAGCCGCGGGGAATCAATATGTGAGGCAATGATGTTCATCCCTTCTGAAAGTTGCTTTCTACCTAATACGGCAAGGGCAATACACCTGTTTTGGAAAACCTTATATATTTTTTCACCCTCAGATACTTTTCCAGGACTGCCTAAATCGTCTATATTTTTGAATCCTTTTTTTTGAGCAGCAAGGATGATTTGTTCAACTGCCTTTCTTTCGGTTTTTGATTGATTTAAAAATGTTTTAAATCCCTCACAAAATTTATATGCCTGAGTATGCTGTTTTTTGTTAAAAGCATCAAATGCAAGTTTGTTCTTTTTAACTATTGTATTTTTAAGTTTTTTTAACTGACTTTTGTTCATTTATATTCATCCTCTAATTGGTACACATGATTTGAATTTTATTTAAACAGTTCAAAAAAATCTTTAATGATTCCCTTAATTTTGTCCTTCACTCCAAGGTTTTCCCACCTATCAGGAAAAGAGATGGGTGAAAACTGAATCTGGGCTTCATAATTGATAAGGTGATTATTATAAGTCCTTCGGGAAATATTAAAAGGTGTTTTCATCACTCCTTCATAACTGACAACAGTGTCATGATCTTTTGTATTCACGGATTTAAGACCGCTTTGAACCAAAAGAGTTTTAAGTGCATTGTCCCTTATTTGCGTGTCTATGTGACTTGCCTTGCCGGCGGCAGAAATTTCACCTGTGACAGCCATAAGAGAAAAATTTTCCGCTCTGAAATCATTTGCCGCCGGGATGATCAGAAGATTATCGTCAACGAGTCTGTTGTTGGAAGACTTTATGTCATATCTGACATAATATATTGAAATGCCTTCATATCCATATCCTGAAGAAGGATTGCTGAAAAAAAAGGTCGTCAGAAAGATGGCAATGATAAAGGGTATGTTTTTTTCAGGCATGATTTTTGTATATTGTTGTATACTGTTAGTTCAGATTAAAGTTAACATTCAGTTCTGACGATTCCTATCAGTATCATAAAGAATCGTTTTGAATCAATGTTAAATGGTTCGAATCACCTGTTTGCTTGTTTGGAGTAATCGTAAAAATGGGGAAGGGAAAATGAAAAAACTAAGTTTGGCTGTTTTAATGTTTGTTTTGGCTGTTTTTTTTATGGCTGGCTGTGGCGGTGTGCAGACCGGGTCAACGGCTGGTGGACCAGGAAAAGTACTGGGCCCTCCAGGTGGTGAAGTCGACGATCACAAAGTGGTTACATTCTTTGTCATCGGCAAAGGCCTTGAGCCGGAAAATGCCCTTTCAAAGGGAGAAGCAGTGATTATGGCGGAAAGAGCCGCTGTGGCAGACGGCTATCGGCAGCTGGTTGAAAAGGTCCGCGGTGTTTATGTCGATGCATTCATGCGTGCCGGGCGGGGAACCATTGAATATGATACCATTCAGATTCACACACAGTCCTGGCTCCGGGGAACTGAGATCATGGAAATTTCGCAGGAAGAGTACGGCATAACCAATGCAAGATTACGGTTGCGGATTAATTTTGCCCGTGATGGCATGGTTTGGTGGCCGGTCGGTATTGGGCGGGATGTGAAACCGACTTTTTCTTCACAGAATCCAGTTAACAGCGGATCGCCTCAAATCTAATTTTGAATATATCCCAGGCGTTAACCGGATATTAGGCTTTATTAAAAGAAATGATCCATGTTTTGGAGGACATCATGAAATCGTCATGGTTTAAAAGTAGGCACACCATTATCCTTTTATTGATTATGGTCATTGGGTTTGTTTTTCCTTCAATGATTTTCAGTGCGGGATATCAGGAAGAAAAATTATTTGACGGAGAGTTCTACACCACCGAGGACTTAAGAAGAAAGATTGAACATCACACCAAACAGGTAGATACGCTGAAAAAACAGATAAAATCTTTGGAAACGGATATTGACTGGCTGGTTTTAAAAATAAATCAGATTGAAGATACCGGTCGAACAGCTTCCTACAGTTTGAAAAATTCCATAAAAGCAAAAGAAAAAAAGGTCCAAACCTTAAGTCGATCCAAATCTCGACTGGAATACCTGGTTCAATACTATTCAGCTATGCTGGATTCAACTAAAAAACAGGAACTTGATGAGATTTTTAACAATAAAGTCCCTGGTTTTAAGATGAAAGAAAAGCCCAGGCTGCGTTCAGAAAAGAAAATTGAAAAGAAATCGATAATTGCAAGCACGCCTGTGGCCATGACCCCAGTTCTAAAACTGGATCAAGATCTATATGACGGTGTCAGTAAGCTCGAACTTGAAACAGCCGTAAAAAAAGCTGGATTAAGTGACTGGGTGGAAATCGTCGGAACCGGGTCATGTCTGAGAATCGAGACAACCTTGCCCATATTGTTTCCAACAGGTAGTGCAAAGCTTGCAGGCGAATACAAAAGCTTTTTCAAAAAGCTGGCAGGGTTTTTAAAACCGTATGATGTTAAAGTTCTTGTAACTGGTTACGCTGACAAAGTCCCCATTCAAAATAAAAAATACCCTTCCAATTTTGAATTAGGCGCCACAAGAGCGGCAAATATTGTTCATCAATTTGTCAGTTATGGTCTTAAACCTTCCATATTCAGGATTGAATCCACCGGTAAATACAGATTTGCGGCAAAGCAGCCCTCAGTCCAGAAATCCCTGGAACGCCGGGCCGAAGTTACCGTGATTTTTTCTGGATAACCCATAAACTATTTTCCCTTGTTACGAATTGAAAACGCCATTGCGAAATGGCGTTTTTTTATTGGACAGGTGTTTCTTCAAAAAAGATGTATTATCTCCCGTTCGACAGTCGTGGGTTCACGAAATTCCAAAACCAGCACCAACAA
>CAZLTD010000026.1:0-53194 GCA_964562385.1 uncultured Desulfobacula sp. | reverse complement strand
GACGCCGGGATTCTCCCGGCTGGGTTTGCCCGCCATGTCGGGCAAACAAAAAAACCCGGGGAAAACATCTCCCCGGGTCAAGATAGAAAGGCGATTATCTATCGTTTCATACTTATAACGGTATTCATCATTTCATCAATGGTGGTCACTGTTTTTGAGTTGGCCTGGAAGCCCCGCTGCTGGGTGATCATGTTCACAAATTCTTCTGATATATCAACATTCGACATTTCAAGGGAATTGGGAGCCAGTGTGCCCAGGCCATTCTCCCCGGGTTTGTTTGTGATGGCCCCGCCGCTTTCACGGGTTTCCCTGAATAGATTCCCCCCCTCATTGGACAGTCCGAAATTGTTCAAAAATTTGGCCAGCCCCACTCTGAAAAGCGGGATCAGCTGACCATTGGAATATACCCCGGTCAGGATACCGTCAGAGGCCACATCCACGCCCTGAAGATCGCCTGCCGCATATCCGTCAGCATCCTGAAAAATGGTGGATGACGATTTGGAATACTGGGTTGTGGATAATGAATCATTCACGAAATTGGTACCATCATATCTTGTTCCGATATCCAATTTGATATCTGTTTGTGTTGTCCCAAATTCTCCTCCCAGAAAATCAGCCGTGAATTCATAATAACCTGTCGTCTTGATTTCATCCTTTCCAACGGTTGTCCAGGCAGTGGAACCTTTGATATCAAAGGATATTTCACTGCGGTCATTGTACGGATGCGTACTGGAGCCATACTTGAGCTGGTCTGTGAATGCGAAGACAATATCCCGCTTATCATCCTCATTTCCGGAGCCGTCAAGGTCAATGATCGCCTCTGTTTGATCTCCTTTTAACGTAGCGCTGCTGTATTCTGTCGGTGCGGTGTTGGGATTGACGTTAAAGGTCAGGTAATCCCCTTCGGCAACAGCGGTGGAACTGCCGGAAGTGACATTGAATATCAAGTCTGTGGTGGAATCGGCATCAAAGTCTATGCCGATTCCGGTTGTCTGGGCTCCGGAAGTGGTGATCACGGCATTGGGATATTCTTCTGGAGGAGTCGGATCAAGGTTAAAGGTAATTGTCTGGCTGCCTGACGTGTTTAGGGTGGAACCAAATGAATAACGGATGGTTGAGGCACCTGTGGAGGTGGCAGCCACATCATCCCGCTCCCATAACTGAAGCTGAATCTGGGTGTTGTCGCTGGAGCCTGTGGAAATGACCATACCCGTTGTACCGCCGCCGTTGCTTACTGTCCAACCTGTGACAGAACCGCCATCTGTTCCGCCGTTCCAGGTCAGAGTGATGGTCGTTGCGGTACCGGCGGTCGTGGCAGATGCCATAGCACCTTGCGATCCAGCCGAGACAATACTTAAAACTGGATCATTGGTAGGGGTAAATGTAAAGGTTTCACTGGAAAAATCATCTGTTTTGATCGGCATGTTCCAGTCCCAGTCAGAGGTTCTTTCATCATACCGTGTCTTGATGGTGGTGGATACCATGGTTAAATCCACTGCATTATTGACATTAATACTGGCTGTGGTTGTGGTTATACTGGCTGTATCATTCGTTGCCAGCGTGGTGACAAGCGTACCTGCCGAGTTGGCATCAATCGGATTGCTCCAATACCAGGTTTCGGCGTTGGGATTCCAGATAATCCCCAGGCCGGATGCATCTTTATCCATCACCCCGGGTTCATTAATCTGGAGAGTGGTGTTGTCATTGGCAGTGTCTCCCGAATAGGTGGTTCCTTCAATACCCTGGGTATGAAGGTCATTTTTATTATTCACATCAAATCCAATGGAATCAGTGGCCACTGCCGGTTGTGAAAATTGAATTTTCAAATCCGGATCCACATCGGCTGAGTCATCCGGAGTCAGAGTTAAATAGATACTTTGATTGTCCGAATAAACAATTTTGGCATTACCATAATTGGTGGGCAGGTCTACAGCTGTGATCAAATTGTCATTATTGGTATCGGTAAAATTCCAATTCTGTCCGTCAAACTCCAGGCTGAACCCATATCCGTCTAAAGCCAGGGCATCATAGTCAACAATTTCATAGTCAATATCATCTACGGTATTCACACCATTGGCGGTAAAATTACCAATGCGGCCTGTAAACTTGTCCATGGTAAAATCTAAGATATCACCCGAACTCTGGGAAAACTGGATGGTTCCCCGTGCCAAAAGACCTTTTGAATCAGTATTCTGAACCAGATTCCGGTTGTCCTCCTCAGGATTCATGGTGATGATATATTCCCACTCAGTACCACTTTTCTTATCATAAAACACAGACACATCATGGGTGCTGCCCAATGCGTCATAGGCTTTGATGACCGTCTGGTATTCATAGCTACCGGAGCCGATATAGGTGGTTTCCCCTGAATCCCACACGTTTGACAGGACAACCGCCTTGGAAACAGCATCAGCATCCAGGTTGGTAATGGCTGTAATTTTCTCACTCTTTTTAGGCGGACTTGTAAATTCTGCCAGTACAAGGTCGGTGATTGAGCCGACATCTTCACCGGTTTCTTCGTCCAGATTCCATCCCTGGACAATATAACCTTCCGGGTTCACCAGCTGCCCGGCCTTGTCAAAAAAGAAATTACCGGCCCGGGTATAAAAAGTGTTTTCCGAGTTGGACTGGCGCATGATGAAAAACCCATCCCCGCCAATGGAGAGGTCGGTGGTGTTCCCGGTGGACTCAAAAGATCCCTGGTCGAAATTCTGGGCCACATCCCCGACAGCCATACCACGCCCCATCTGGGCGGTACCGGCCTGGGTGGCCACACTCTCATACAGGGTATCGGCAAAGGTGGTACGACCCTTTTTAAATCCAATGGTATTCAAATTGGATAGGTTGTTACCAACAACCTGCATGGCATTCCCCATATTTTTCAAACCACTGGTTCCTGTAAAAAGCGAACTTGATAATGACATAATCCCTCTCCTATTTATTGAAACTTACGACCGTTAATCTTTTAATATATTTTTAAGAGTTAATTCCTGTAACGGATGAAATAGCCACCAGTCTTCCTGATTCTTTTAAAACAAGATACTGGCTGCCATTCATATTTTTTATACCGGATACTTCTTCTGTTACCGGTGTTTTTGCAAATCCTGAATCGGTTTTAACAGTGTAGTAATAAAGCCCATCGGAAGTCTGAAAACCGGAATCGGATACACCATCCCATTTAAAAGAGTTTGCACCGTTTTGCGTGTCATCTGACGATATGGTAATTGTCCGGACCAGCTCATCAAAGGCATCATATACTTTGATTGTCACATCTTCTTGTTTTTCAAGGTTAAAGCTTAAATCTTCTCCGCTGACGGTACCGTCTTCAACCAGAACGATGGGTGAATTGGAGGTGACAGTCTTACCCAGGTATTCCAGCTTGGAATCAACCGAAGTATCATTGTTTTGATTTTGGGTATCCGTTATGGCGGTCAATGATTTCGGATCCAGAAGAATACCCTGGACAACCAGGTAGGCTTTACCATTATTATAGGTAACCCCTTCAACCTTTCCGGCAAGGCTGGCCGGAACCTGCGCATACCCAGATCCGGTATTGGCCATGACAGAATATTTGTACGAACCGTCCTCAACAGCCTTTCCGTTATCATCGGTCCCATCCCAGGAAATCAGGTGGGAACCGGCTGTCTGCTGGCCGTCATATAAAGTTTTCACGGTTTTTCCGGAAGCATCGGTTATGGTCACCATGACTTCAGCCGGCTGGGACAAGTTATAAAAACCGCCGGATACCGATCCTTCATCAACATTCATCACATCAACATTGCCGGTAACCTGTTTGCCCACAAGGCCCACAACATCCCCTTCGGAATTATCACTGAATGCCTTGGCCATGCTCGCCATGGAATCATTCAGGTTGATGAGCTGTTCCAGCTGAGAAAACTGTGCCAGCTGAGCCGAAAAATCTGTCCCGTCCATGGGATTTAACGGATCCTGATTCTGAAGCTGTGCAACCAGCATGGTCAAAAAAGTATCCCTGCCCAGCGCATCATCTTTTTTAGCCTTTTCACTATCATTTGACTGATAGGAACTGCTAATACTGTCTAATGATGCGTTGCCGGTAGATGAAATTGCCATTGTATTCTCCTTTTACGCCACAAGATGAACTGAACCGTCCTGGTTCAACCCAATCATTTCACCGGCGGTTTCGTTTATCCCGCCGGAGGGACCATTGCCCGATTCGGCCTGGCCCTTATTTTTCCCCTGTTTTCCGGAATGACCGGCCTGCTGTCTTGCATCGGCCATGGACTGGCGGAAATCACTGCTCATATCCACCTCAAACCGTTCCAGGTTGACGCCGGAATTGGACAGCACCGTCCGAAGTTCCGTCATATTCTGGGTAATGATCTCTTTTGCCGCATGATTTTCTGTCATGATGCTGACACGCATGCTGTTGCCGGTGTTGTCTATGGTCATCATTAACCTGCCAAGCTCGGGCGGTTTCAGCTGAATCTTAAGGGTGTTCTCACCCTGATTGATGGCGCGAACCAGGCTCTTTCCCACCTGCTGCGTCACGTAGGCCGGCAAAGGCTTCGCAGCCGGACGGGCCTTGGGTAATTCAATTTTAATTTCAGATTCGCTCACTTTTGTCTCAACGGCCTGAATCTGCGGTTGATCCACTGCTTTCTCCCGGGTACCAACAAATTTTTGAACACTGCCTTTTGCCGCAGCCAGGGGATCTTTGGGAAGTGAGGAGTCGCCACCTTCGCTGTTTAACAGTGCGGCCACCTCTTTGAACACCCCTTTGAGGTCTGCTTTCTTAACCGATTCCCCGGCCTCAAAACCAAACAGGCCCTTTTTAGAGGATGCATTGTCCTGGGTCATCAGGAACGGATTTTCAAATTTATCTTTGATCTTATCTGTATCAAACGCAACCATCTGCGCCATGGGGCTGTCTTTTTCGATCTTCAATGATTTAAACAGGGAATTGAGCAAGTCCGCGGATTTTTCATCTGCCGAATGGAGTGGCGCGTTTGAATCAGTTTGAGTTGTTACAGATGGCTGCATTTTGTCCTGTCTTAAATTTTCCAGGGCCTTAACAATATCATTTAAAGAAAAGGAATTGGGATGGTCTGTGTCAACCTTCAATCCAATCGACTGGCTCAGCTGTTCAATGGGAGAACCCGATTTGGATACTGTATGGGAATTGCCGGAATAAAAATCCGTTTTTTGAATTTTCTGAAGTTTATCAATGACAACATCAAGGCTGATACCCTGATCGCCCTTATCTGCCTCTGTCAATATTTCCTGAATCGTCTGGGCCGGAATGCCAAGAGACACAAGGATTGATTCAATGAACGGGGCTTGTGATGATTCCAGAAAGATTTCCGGGTCAGCCATCTCCCTGGCTTCAAACGGAAGATCAAACAATTGTTCAAACACCTTGTCAAGACTTAGCTCCCCTTCTTCCAATTCCTCGGAAAGACGGGTTAAAAGATCTGTGACATCCTCTTGATTGAACCCGGCCTTGAGCAGCATTTTCTTGAGTGTTTCCAGGCCTGACGCATCAAGTGAGACATCCTCTATCCTGCCTTTTGAAAGCATCATGAAAATAGTTTTCAACGCTGAAACAAACTGCTGCCCCTTTTTTCCGTCCAATTTTTCAGAGATGATGCCGGCGGTGTTTTCTATCTGGTCTGTTGTTTTTTCCATCACATCAGGCACCGCAGTTTCATTTCCCGGCTGATCCACAGATGCCAGCGTCTTATTTAATTTATCGGCAAACATTTTTTTACCAACTTCTGCCCCTTGTGGGTTCACCATGGCTTCTGCAGGCAGTTCCTGCTGAATCATGTTTAGTAATGGCGTGCTGACATCTGCAAAAGTTAAATTCATAAAACACCTGTAAATAATTTTTTGTTAGAAACAAAAAGAGCAATGATCATGCCATTTCATTAAAAAGGTGTGAATCCTCTTTAAGATCAAGGCATTATCGATACAATAGTATTTAATAAAAAAAAATATGGGAGAGTTTTTTGGAATATATTTCCCTTTACCAGAAATGGTATGGGAAAATATTACCTGATGAAAAAAAGATAAATGAATCGGTTCAAACAAGGATTATAACACTATAGTGATTCTCAAAAATATATTCCTAAAAAAGTCATATAAGATAAGAATCACCCAAAGGCTAATCGATTGTCACTCAATGGACTTTAAAATTGGAGTGATAGAAAACCATATCCGTGTATCGGAACCTGTTTCTGCGATTTGCTATATAAAAATCCAATGATCGAATTGGACGGCATACTATCCCGGACAGCCCATGACATCGCAGGTCATATGTTGAAGATACTCCCATAATGCCAAGGATTTATCCACACGGCAGACTGTTTTTGAAAAGTAAAACATCACCTTTCGGTGAAATGTTCAGGAGGGGTTACTCTATTTTTTTTTAAAAGCCAGCCTTTCACTTATTTTAGCGGCTTTTTCGCTATCCACAAATGCGAGAATCAGGGACGCTGATGCCTCACGCATTCTCAAAAAAATCTCCTGGGCGACCTCCAGGTTCATTTTATCGACAATCTGCGCGGCACTTTTAGGTTTCATACCGGCATACATTTTTACCAGCCGGCCAATTTTAGCTTCGTATGCCGCCTCTCGGTCCTGCTCTTTTTGCGTCTTTTTCTTATCCAAAAGCGCCATATCCGATTTTATCTGCCCCTGCAATTTTTTCAGCTGGTTGATTTTTTCATCTATCTGTTCTTCGAAAACAGCCAGATCTTTTCTCTGTTTATCAAGTATTTTCTTCTGTTTATCAATGGCCGTTTTCTTGTCTTCAAGACCCCTTAAAACCACTTTGGCGGGATCGGGACATTCCGGGCATTCAGGACATGGATTTTCGTTTTCACCCTCTTGCTCGCCATCTTCTTTTTTCTCTTTTTTGGGGGCTTCATCTTCCGCAAAAGCCGTTGTAACGCCCGGGAGCCGATAGTTTTGAACATCCGGAGAAACGCTTGATAACAAGGCGCTTAGCAAGCACCAGGTCATAAAAAAAACCATCACTTTTTTAACTTGTTTCATGGGATGTTTTCCTTGCTGTTTTTAATGAAGATATTTCATCCAGTTCTTTTTGCTCGGTTTGACGCAACTGGTCATTATATTTTATCTGCTGTCTTTCACGATAGGTCTCCATGACCTTTTTATCAACGGTTTTCTTTTTAAGTATTTCTACCTTCTTTTTTAAAACATCTTTCAGCTGCTTTTTACGACCATTCTCATCTTCTATCTGATTTTCAACCGCATCCAGATAGTCATGAAATAGTTTAAACTGGGTGGCACTTGTTCCTTTTTGCAATATTTTTTCGATGGTGTCCGCCTGCTGAATACGATCCTGTTTTAACGCCTGTATAAGGGCCTCACAATTTTTCACATCCAAGTGTGCCTTGGCAGTATCCTGCTGGGCTAGCCGCTCCAGGTATTTTCGATAATTGAGCAGCGGATTCAGTTTAAATTGAAATTTTTTCATTCACCACACCTGTTACACTCATTTTTTAGGCGTTATATCAAGGGCGGTTTTCAATCCTGCCACACTGGCTGTCATATCTATTTTTCGATTCATGTCCTGCCTTAAAAACCTGGTTAATCCGGGCATTAAGCGTTTTGCCTCATCCACATCCGGATCTGAACCATCTACATATGCGCCAATGGTAATCATATCTTCAGCCCCCCGGTAGGCCGATAAAACACTGACGGCTTTTTCTCTTAAAACTACATGCTCTTTCTGACTGACATCACGCATAACCCTTGAAATACTGCCCAGAACATCAATGGCCGGATAATGCCCCCTGTTGGCCAGATCCCGGGATAACACAATATGGCCATCCACAATGGAACGAACCGTGTCACCCACCGGATCATTAATATCATCTCCCTCCACCAGAACGGTATAAATCCCGGTGATTGAGCCTGAATTTTCCTTATTTCCGGCCCGCTCTAAAAGTATGGGGATCTGAACAAAAAATGACGGCGTATATCCCCTTGATGTGGGCGGTTCTCCGGCCGCCAGCCCCACATCTCTTGAAGACATGGCAAACCGGGTAATGGAATCGACCATTAAGAGCACATTTTTGCCCTGGTCCCGAAAATACTCGGCAATGGTTGTGGCAAGATACGCGCCCCTGATCCTCACCAGGGGGGCAGAGTCAGAAGTCGCCGCAACCACTACGGATCTTTTCAGCCCTTCAGGTCCCAGTGTATCATTGATAAAATCCTTTACCTCCCTGCCCCTTTCTCCGATCAGACCGATGACGATGACATCGGCACTTGTGTGCTTTGTCATCATCCCCATAAGTACACTTTTTCCCACACCGGAGCCGGCCATAATTGCCATTCGCTGCCCCTTGCCAAGGGTGGTCATACTGTTGATGGCGGCCACGCCGACATCCAGCGGTTCTTTAATGGGGGCTCTTTCCATGGGGCCTATGGGTTTTCCATATAGATTATAGAATGCCGTCTCTTCTATGGGGCCTTTACCGTCAATGGGAAGTCCCATACCATCCACAACCCGGCCTAAAAGCTGATCTGACATCCCCACCACAGGTGATGTTGAAATCGGAACAATACGGCTGCCAAGTCCAATCCCGCGGATATCTCCATAGGGCATAAACAGTGCTTTTTCTTTTTTAAAACCGACAATTTCAGCTTTAATTTCCTGTCCCTGGTCATTTTTAATGGCGCACAGACTGCCGATGCTTAACCCTAAGCTGTCCCCTTCAGCGATCAGACCGACGACCTGTGAAATTCTGCCTTCAGGCTTCTTAAGCACCGCCTTTTCCACGGCATTCTCATATTTATCAAAATCAATTTCCATGGTTGATAGACCGTTATTCACGTGTGTGATTCTTAATTGCTTCAAAGATGGCATCCAGTCGCTGGATGGGGTCGGTCTCTATCGCAGCCGTGCTGGTCTCGATTTTACAGCCGCCCCTTTCAATACCCGGGTCCGATCTTACCGTTACCTGTTCAAGCGTATCTATCTCCTTAAAAAAATCATCCTTCACCATCTCGATATAATCGTAGTCTATCTCACTAACACTTAAAACGACCTGCTCGGGCGTCACCAGCGTTTTCATTGCATCCAGAATCATTGATTTGACCACCTCTTCATCAATTTCAAGCGTTGCCAGCACCGCTTTCTCCGAAATTTGACGAATCAGGCTAATAATTCGGCCCTCATATTTTTCCACCAGCAACGGAAGGGTATTTTCCGAGGTTTTCAACGCCTCCTCCAAAGATCCGATGATCTCAACGGCTTTTTCACGCGTCTCTTTCTCAGCCTGCTCTTCACCTGTTTTCAAGCCTTCCTGCCGGCCTAATTCTTCACCCTTTTCAAACCCCTGTTTCTCACCTTCCTGTCGTCCCTCTTCTTCTCCTTTTTCCCAACCTTCTTTAAACCCCTGTTCTTGGCCCTGGGTCAGGCCCTCGGCATATCCGTTTTCAAATCCTTCCCGATAGCCTTTTTCATCAGACGTTTCCTTGGGTTCTTCGGGTTCATGAACGGATGTCGAATCCTCCGATGACGGTTCGTCTTCAGGCGTTTCGGACGATGCATCAGGGCTTTGAATCATGGGTTTGAACGTGCTGTCTTCCTCTTTTTTTCCCCCAAAAGCAAGCGCTTCAAAAACACCCGGCCCCTCTTCATCAAATGCCGGTTTTTCAAACAGCATTTTAAACCGCTCAAAATCCGGTTTGGCCTGATCATCTCTATTGGCTGTTTCCGAATCAATAGTTTCCACTTGGGTTACATCAAATTGCTGAAATTGATCTGTATCATTATCAGACAAGGACATCATCTTTTCCTTTACCTAATGTGATGGTTCCATCGGCCTCAAGCTCTTTTGCAGCACGAACAACAGTCTGCTGAGCCTCTTCGACCTCTGCCAGGCGGACCGGCCCCATTGCGTCAAGATCATCCTTAAGCATTTCACCGGCTCTCTGTGAAAGGTTGGTAAATATTTTCTCTTTCATTTCATCGGTGGCTGTTTTTAATGCATAGGTTAACTGCTGGCCTTCAACCTTCTTGAGAATCTCTCTCATGGCCATATCATCAATACTGGTCAGATCTTCAAATACGAACATCAGGTTACGGATATCATTGGCCATCTCGGGATTATCCTCTTCAACAAACTCCATGACAGAGTCTTCAGTGGTCTTATCAACACCATTGATAATATCCACAAGGACCTGCAGACCGCCCGCCTTTCCGCCGGGGCCGACAGCTCCGGACAGTTCCAGTTTGAGCGCCCGGTCAACATCCCTGACAACATCTTCCGAGATCTGCCCCAGCCTTGCAATTCTCATTGCAATATCGCCTTTGAGCTCCTCGGGAAGCGTCATCAGGATTTCCGATGAAATCTCTGCCGGCATATGGGCCAGAATCATGGCAATGGTCTGGGGATGTTCTCCCTCAACATATCCGGCCAGGGTGCCCACATTAACGTTACGGCTCCATATGAATGGTTGATCCTGCTTCTTTTTCTCCAAATCCTCTAAAATCGCACTGGCTTCCTTGCCCTGCAGCGTTTTATTGACAACATTCTTGATAAATGAATCACTTTCAACGATCATCTTGGATTCACCCTCAAATTTACCTACAAAATCATTGGATACTGCCCTAAGCATTTCAGGTGTAATGTGATCAATCAACGACATCTGATAGACCACTTCACTGATCTCCATTTCATTCATTCTCTCAAATGCCCGGGTCGCATATTCTTCCCCCATTGCCATCAGGAAAATGGCTGCCTTCTGAGAACCGGGTATATTATCAGGATCCAATACATCAGCCATAGTTATTCCTCCACGATTTCGCTTATCCAGCCTCTAAGAATATTGATGGTCTTATTAAAATCTTTCTCAGCATAATACCTTGCTTTTTCATTGGGCGACATCTTTTCCAGGTAGAGCGCACGCTCTGATGTGCTCATGTTCCGCATGAAGTTGTCTTTTTCATCATCGGTCATCATCTCAAGGTATTCTTTTTGCTGTCTGCCGTCCATCTCTACGAATTCAGGCTCTTTTTCTTCCTCTTCAATCAGGGCAAGCTCTTCAGGTCCTGGCAGTGCTTCCTGGTCAACCGTGGTCTTGATATCCTTCACCGTCTTTATAATGGGACGGATAACAAATAAGAAGAGCAGCAGGACCAAAAGCAGATTGGCAATGGTTCTGCCATACTCTTTTTGAACGGCTTTCCACCCGACCGCTGCCACCTGGGGCTCCAGTTCGCCAATGGAGGCAAATGGAAAACATTCCATGGACACCTGGTCACTTCTCTCTTCATTATACCCCATGGCCTTTACCACAATATCCTGAAACTGCTTCATCTCTTCATCAGACCGCGGCACATAGACTCTGGATTTATTACCGGTTTCGTCGGTTTTGGTTTCATACAGCCCGTCTACAACGGCTGCCACTGACAGGCGGGTTAAAACCGCCATGGGTTTTTTGGTTGCCCGGATCCGTTTGCTGATTTCATAGTTAAACGTATCGTCACTTTTATCGACCCGTTCACTATTCTGCTCTCCGCCCAGGTTTTCATCATCCACAATTGGATTTACCGTGGAGGGATTGGGAATATCTTCTGTAACATCGGTTACTTTCTCGGCCCTGTTTTTCCGGCTTCTGATGAATTCTCCCCCGCGTTCAAACGGGTCATATATTTCCTCATTCATATCATTCTTGGAAAAATCCATTTCCGTATTGACCCGGACAATGGCCTTGTCTTTTCCAACAATTCGCTCCAGCATCGTTTGGAGTCTGCGGGTTAAGTTTTCCTCAAACCGAACCTTGTACTTGTATTGGGCATCAGCCAGGTTCTGGGCGGTAATCTTCGCCTGTTCCTCTTCAGATTTTCCTTCAAACAGAATTCTTCCGGCAGTGTCCACGATTGTGACAAGTTTCGGTGTTAAATCCTGGATGGAACTTGCGACCAGGTGGGCAATGGCTGTTACCTTCTCTTTTTCCAGATCAGCGTTGAGCTCCAGCAGGATTGATGCGGATGGTTTCTTAACCTCTTCCACAAAAACGGAGTCCTTGGGCAGCACAATCATGACCCGGGCTGTTTTTACCTCATCAAATGCACTGATGGTCCTAGCCAGCTCGCCCTGGATTGCCCGTTTCTTATTGATCTTCTGTACAAATTCCGTGGTACCGAACTCGGTTTTGTCAAAAATCTCAAACCCAACGCCGCCGCCTTTGGGTATCCCCTGTCTGGCCATAGTCAGCCGGACATCATACACAATGGCTTCCGGCACCAGAATCGTGGTACCGTCACCGGTGAGACGGTACGGGGTATTTGATTCTTTCAGGTTTTCGACCACGGCCGCAGCATCCTCTTTGGTCAGCCCGCTGTAGGCCGCCTTAAACTGGGTTTTATTGGTCCAGATGAACATCGTGGTAAATCCGGCAATAACAACCAATGTCAGAACGCCCAGGATAATCCGCCGGGGCATGGGCATCTCTTTGAAAGTCTGAATTATTTTTTCAAGAATGGGGTTCATATCCCAATATTACTCCATTATTCTTATATATTAAACCTGCATTCTCATTACTTCGTTGTAAGCCGCCATTACCTTATTTCTGACCTGGGCCAGAATTTTCAGGGAAGTTTCGGCTTTCCCGATGGCCAGCATACCCTCATGAAGTCCCATTTCACCCGTGATAACCTTTTCGATGGAATCATCTGTAATATGCTGTTGCGTATTGACATCTTTTACAGCAGCTTCAATGCGCTGGGCAAATTCAGGATTTCTCCGGTTGATCCGGTTTTGTAATGGTTCGGTATTCAACGAAATTTTACCGATCCCCTTTATATCAGTCATGGCTGACTCCTTTTAATTACTTACCGATTTCAAGTGCCTTTAACATCATGTCCTTTGTGGCGGAAAGAGCCGTAACACTGGCTTCATAGCTGCGTTTTGCCACCAGCATATCCGCAACTTCCGTGAGATGGTCAACGTTGGGCATTTTTACATAGCCGGTAGCAGGATCAGCATCCGGATGAGACGGATCATGTACCAGCCTGAAATTCTCCTGGGATTTTACGATCTGGTCCACCTTAACCCCGTCGCCTTTGTCCTGCTTTTTTTCATCATCAAATTCAATGGGGGAAAGTTCAATCCCGGCCTGAACTTTTTTGAGCTGTTTCTTTTCAATCACGCTTTTAAAGGATTCAATGTTTTCCCCCTTTAAAACAACCATTTTCCGTCGATATGGCCCGCCTTCCGCTGTACGGGTGGTATCAACGTTGGCGAGATTCTCAGCAATTACGTTCATCTTTGTTCTGTGGGCGGCAAGTGCCGTGCCGCTGATTTTAGCTGCATTTAACAGATCCATGATCTATTTTCCCCCTTCATCAATGGAATAGTGCAGAATTTTCATCTTTCTTAATAGCATTTCCGTTGTTGTCCGGTATTTCATATTGTTCTCCATCAAATTCATCATTTCGGTATCAATATTTACGGAATCAAGATGATAAATATCGACATCTTCACTGTTCTCCCCGTTAATTTCATAGGTCGGCTTCCCATCGGCAGGCAGATGCTTTGCATGGGTCTTATCCATATAATCCGGTTGTTTTTTCCCCATAACCCGTTTCAGGGTTTTATTGAAATCCAGATCACTGGGCTTGTAGCCGATCGTATCCATATTTGCAATATTACCGGATATCAGATTATGTCTTTTGGCAGACACATCCAGCGCTTTGGCAATGACCTTGGATGTATGCCCGAATATTCGTGAATCTGCCATCTGCTCCCTCTTTTTATGGTTTTTCTTTCCTATTGCAACACCATTAACGGCCAAAACAGCCTCATACCATGTTTCTGCAATTTATATGCCGAAAAGAGGATCTATCTTTTTTCTTTGTACTCGTTGAGTTTATTTCGAAGGGTGCGGACACTGATGCCCAGTATTTTTGCAGCGTGTGTTCGATTGCCCTCTGTCTTATCGAGGGTCTTGTAAATCATTTTTTCTTCCATCTCTTTAAGAGACGCGGGCATAGGCTCATGATTCGCAACAGACAACGGATTGGACGATTCTCCATCATTGTCAACATACCCGTCCATTAATAAATCTTCAGGTTCTATATATTCAGATTCAGCCAGTAAAATAGCTCTATGGATAACATTTTCCAGTTCCCTGACATTTCCTGAGAAAGGATGCCTGTTCAGGATCGCTGCGGCCCTGCTTGTCAAGCCTTTGACATTACGACTGTCAATTTTACAATATTTTTTGATAAAAAACCGGCAAAGGATATCAATATCTTTCACCCGATTTTTCAAGGGGGGAATGACAAGTGGAATCGTATTCAGACGATAGTACAGATCTTCTCTAAAATCCCCTTTTTCAACCGCGTTTGAAGCATCCCTGTTGGTGGTTGCAATCACCCGGACATCCACATCAACCGGCTGTGTCCCGCCAACACGGTCCACCACTTTTTCCTGGAGTACCCGCAATAATTTGGACTGAAGGTGAAACTGCATTTCGGTAATCTCATCTAAAAAGAGGGTTCCCTTGTGGGCCAGTTCAAATTTCCCTGTTTTTCTGCTGATGGCACCGGTAAAGGCGCCCTTTTCATGCCCAAACAATTCACTTTCCAACAAATTTTCCGGCAACGCGGCACAGTTGACAGCAACAAAGGGCTGCCCTGCCCGGTCACTTTTTTCATGAATATATTGGGCAAACAACTCTTTTCCGGTTCCGCTTTCCCCCTGGATAAGAACGGATGCAGTTGATTTGGCAATTTTTGATACAAGAGACAGCAACTTTTCCATCCCTTTATCTTTGGTAATGATTTTTACTTTTTTTCGCCGAGAGGCAGAGATGGCAGGGGATTCTTTTTTAGTTTTCTGTATCTGCACCGCTCTTTTGGCACACAGCTCCAGCTGTTCAAGATCAACCGGTTTGACGAAATAATCCAGCGCACCCAGTTTCATAAGAGTGACGGCATGTTCAACCACAGGATCTGCTGAAATGACAATGGTCTGACATCCATGGGGTGATTTATCAGCCTGCTTTAAAAACGGTTCAACTGAAAACCCCGGTGTGGCAATATCGGCAATCACAAGGATGGGTTTATTTTCCTGAAGATAGGTTAGGGCATTTGAACCGTCCGGGGTTGCATCCACCAGGAACCCAATATCCTCAAAAAACCTGACATACGCCATCCTTTCCTTTGGATTTTCAAGTATAATGAAAATTCTATGTCCCGGCATATTTTAGCTACTTTCCAGACCCCCTAAGAGTTTTGAACTGATTCTGCCAGTTCAAGAGTATTCAGACGCTGCTGTGCCAGCCTCGCCCAGACAGAGTCATATGTTTGAGCGACCTGCTGATAGGCTTTTTTCGCCTTTGGCAGGATATTGCCCTTTTGATAGGCATCTCCTAAAAGAAAGCCCAGATTTGCTTTTTCACCATCATCATCTGAAAAACTCAGGGCCTTAACATACGCATCCGCCGCTTTGACGTATAATTTGAGCTTTGTATATTTTGTTCCCAGCTCCTTATACGCTTCTGTCAGGATATCATAATTCTTACCGCTGGCAAGCGCAAGTTCTTTTACTGCTTTTTCACTGAGATCTGCGGCCTTGTCCATATCCCCCTTTTGCTCATAAACAGCGGCATGAAGCATTAAAATCCTTCCCTTGTCAAGATGCTTTCTGGAAATCCTGTATGCTTGATTAAATTTTCCGGATGCCGATTTGTACTTCTTTTTGGCAAGGTAAATAGCACCTGACCGCAACAGTGCCTCCACCCTGTTCTTATCTTTCGGGAACCGCTTGGAAAATGAATTGAAAAGTTTTAAGGCATCATCATCCCGGCCCGATTCATCCATGGCCATCCCCAGCCCGAACAGCAGTTTTGCCGATCGCTCCTTTCTTCTATACTGTTTATAAGCAGTCAGCAGATGATTAAATGCCTGCTCATATAATTTTGCTTCAAGATAGGATAGGCCCACTGTAAAAGAAAGCTGCCGGCTGCCCATGCGGTCGATCCTGGTATGGTCAAGTTCATAACGGTTTAACACCTTGGTATATTCATCAGACTTCAACTGTTTTTTAAACAATGCCTCATATGCTTTTTGCATCAGCTTCACGGCTTCATACCGCAATCCTCTGGGCTGTGTCTGCAGCAGTTCCATAATCTGGTTGATGCAGTCGTTATACTGCCCGTTTGCCTGGTATATCTCGGCCAGCCGCATCATGGCGATGCGGGCATAGACGTTTTCAGGAAATTTATTTTTGACCATTTTGTATATTTCAATTTTCTCCTCATCGGTTTTTAAATATCTTGCGATCCCGATGGAGCTTGCAATAAATCCCTGGGTATCCGGATACTTCTCACGGACCAGTTCATATATTTTTATGGCCTTTTCTTCATTATTTTCCATCCCGTATGTATCACCCACTTTGCTTAAGATTACATCCGGGTTTTCTATTTTGGGAAACAGGTTCATCACGCGGGTTAATGCCTGTCTTGCGGCGCGGCTTTGCCCTATTTCATAATTGGAATTTCCGATATGAAGCAGCAGTTCATGGGATTCATATACTTTTTTGGGTTCAGATTCCACCACATAATTGAGCACGCTCAGCGTGCCCAGGTATTGTTTTTTCTGATACAAGGCCTTTCCATAACCGATACCGGCATCAGCAATATAATTATTTTCAACAGTATCCTCAAACACCTGCTTATAATAGCGCAAAGCCTTGTCCAGATACTCTTTTTGCGCATAAATATCTGCCAGATGATACATCACCTCCGGCAAGCCGCTGTACGCCAGGTATCCCTGTTTAACGATATTAAAATACCCTTCCGCGGCAGAGACATTGGACAGCTCTTTCTGGATCATGCCAATGGCTGAATATCCATACGGGACGTAGGGGGAAGCCGGGTAGGAAACCAGTGCATCCTGGAAATACTTTTCAGCTTTCATCAATTGCGCAAAATCATCCTTTTTGACCTGCCCGTAGAAAGCCAGTGCCCTCAAATAGAACGCAGCCTCCAGGCAGGCAAAAGCTTCCGTTGAAAGATATTGGTCCAGTACCTTAAATGCATCGAGGTCTCTTTTTTTCTGCAGCAACAAAACGGCATTGGCAACCTGGGTTGAATCACATTTGGCATCTTCCACCACACGGACAAGATCGGTAAGATCCCCTTTAAAACGGCTTAGCTCTCTTTTGGGTGGCACGTAGACCACAGGCTCGGGGATACTCGACTCTATTTTAGGCTTTGGGGCGGGTTTGGGCTTGTCCGGGGCAACCTCTTTTTTAACTTCCCGGGATTCCTTTTTTTCCGGCGTTTTTAGGGGAGCCGTTTTGGGCTTGGGCGCTTTGGGACTCTCTTTTTTTACCGCCGGCGTGGGGTCGGTTTTTTTCTCAATGGGTGCCGGTTTTACCACCGGGGCCGCCTTTTGCTTCTCCAGAGAAATGATAAAACTTGATTGGGCCGCATTATAACCGGATTGAACATGGGAGAAGGGTCTGGCACCGGTCAACACAACTGCGATGACGTTTCCGTGAAGCTTTTCAACGGCAACATCCTTGATAACAGCATGGTTTTGACCAACGATCTTAAAGCCTTTGCCTAAACTGGCCCCTTTCAGTGCAACAACGATTTCGGTCTTTTCCACCTGGATCACTTTGACAGGAACCGATTTTGAAATCGAAACGTTGACAGATAAAGGATCATGAAAAATTTGGATACCATTCATGACCGCCTGTCTGGCAGACACCGGCCAGGGAAACATGAACGATAAGACAGCAAATACGACAAAAACCTGCGGCAATTTTACCCATTTGTTGTTCAATGATCTCATAATCTTTACTCAGCTTTTTTATTATTTATATCAATTCAAGACATAAAGAAGCAAGTAATATGCCATATTCGGATAGGATCCAGCTTAAACACCGATCAAATAACACTCCAATCCGGATATTTTATTAAATCGGTTATAATCCCGGTAAATATCCGGGCATTCGGTGCCAATAATATCAGATGAATAATGAAAACTATTTAATAATTTCGAAAAGTGATTGTCGCTGGAAGATCCGGATATCGCCAAAATGTCAATTTTATGACAGTGTTCAGAAAACGGGCATCTGGCTTTCAGGTTGAATATCCATTTTTTTAATTTTTTCCACAAGCGTTGTTCGGTTCATCTTTAACAACTCTGCTGCCCGTGCCTTTACCCAACCGGTTTCATCAAGGGCGTGCCTGATCAGAGAACGCTGATAATGATCCACGGCCTCATTAAATCCCTGGTTGTTGTTAAACACTGCGGCAACAGACACGGATGTTCCCTGTCCGGCATTGTTCGAAATCGTTTCCGGCAGATCCTGTACATCGATCACCGGGTTTTCAACCAGAACGGAAACCCGCTCTATCAGATTCTCAAGTTCCTTGATGTTTCCGGGCCAGTCATACCGAAACAGGGTCTGTTTGGCAGTCTCGGTAAATTCTTTTAGCTGATAATCTTCTGATCTTTTGCGCAGGCACTCCTGAAAAAAATCGGTCAGCGGCAGGATATCCTCCTTGCGTTCTCGTAAGGGGAGAATATGGATCGGAATAACATTGAGCCGGTAGTAAAGATCTTCTCTGAACTCCCCTTGTTTTATCGCAGTGGGCAAATCTTTGTTGGTGGCTGAAATCACTCGAATATCAACATCGATCGTTGACGTACCGCCGACTCTTTCAAACCGCCTTTCCTGTATGGCCCGTAGCAGCTTTACCTGAAGCTCAGGGCTCATATCCCCTATTTCATCTAAAAAGATGGTGCCTTTATCTGCAATTTCAAACCGCCCTATTCTTGAACGGTGAGCGCCGGTAAAGGACCCTTTTTCATGTCCGAACAATTCACTTTCTAAAAGTTCACTGGGAATGGCCCCGCAGTTTATCACCACCATGGGTCCGTTTTTTCTGGTACTGTTCTTATGGATGGCCTTTGCAATAAGCTCTTTCCCGGTCCCGCTTTCACCTGTTATTAAAACAGAAGAATCCGATCGGGAGACCTTTCGCGCCCTTTCAAGGACATTGATCAGACCTTTACTGAGACCGGCAATGCCCTCCCGGTCAAAAGCATTCACAGAAACTGCCGTATCCGGGGCCTGGGCAGATGTGGACGCTGATATCATTTGAGGATCTTTTCCAACTTGTCTGATATCGCCTCGGCCGTAAACGGTTTAACGACATAGTTTGAGACACCGGCCTGCACGGCCTCAATAACATTCTGTTTTTGCGCTTCCGCCGTAACCATTAAAAAGGGAGTCGCTTTGTGGGAATCACTGGCCCTTACTTTTTTTAAAAGCTCCAGCCCGGTCATTTTAGGCATGTTCCAATCGGAAATAATCAAATCAATGTTTTGACTTTCCAACACCTCCCAGGCTGTTGTACCGTCATCAGCTTCCACAAGATTTTTAAAACCGAGCTGTTTTAAAATATTCTTGAGAATTCGGCGCATGGTAGCAAAATCGTCAACGATCAAGACCTTGATGGATGTGTCCATTGCTACTTTTCCCTCCTTATATCGATTAAAACTGCCATCTTATCTTTCAAAACACACTTCAATTGTAAATTCACCACTTTCGGTTGAAAAGGGAATCGCAATTTTCGGCCCATCCGAATAATGTATAATACTATGATCTCTGCCGGTGACAACAGATGGGATCGCGGCTTTGAAAACCTTTCCGATCTGCTCAAGCTCCCTTCTTGCCTGTCCGGAAATCATATTTGTCAGTTCACCCACGGCATCTGCTATTTCATTGTTCAATTCCGTCATGGTCTCACCAAACATATTCGAGACTATTGTCAATATGCACTTTTCTTCAAATGTCACGGCAATCGTCCCGTTGGCAACCCCTGTCAGCCCTAAGACACCGGACACATCCCCCTTGGCAACATTGCCGGTTTTAACATATGGTTTGCCGGCAGTTACGCTTATAAATGCCATTGTTTCCAATACATTAATCGTTGCATTGATAAACGGGTTGATGAGCTTAACATCCATAATTCATTCTCTGTCTATTTACCTTATCAACACTCAGTCTGAATTATCAACACTATTATACTGTACAATTTTTTTTAAATGAGAATAGGAATCCACATCCATTGAATCAAAGACTATTCCCATACCGTTTTTACTGACTCTTATCACACGTCCTTTTATCTGAAGCTCAATTTTATCAACAGTGCCGGTCAGACAGATGCGAACCTCGCATTTTGTCTGCAACTCAAAAGAATCATCCGTATTTACAAATATCCCTTTAAGGCTTAAATCCCTTGAATTACCACCCACTTCGACTTTTTTGCTTCCGGCTTTAAGGTGTATTTTTATATCGGTCGCAAAAGCTACTCTGGAACACCTACGCCTTTCATCATTATTTGAAACGGCCATGGTATTTTTACTCCATGTTTTGTGTTGGTAAAGTAGTTAAATTAAAATCAAAGTAGCATATTTTAAACCATCGCTCAACCACTTAAAAGTCATCCGGCAACTCTTGTTCAGCCACTTTTAAAAACGCTTTCACGGCTTGCGGATCAAATTGGGTTCCGGAATTTTGCTGTATGATATCCAGCACTTTTACTTTCCCCAATTTTTTGCGGTAAGCCCTGTCAGAAGCCATGGCATCATATGAATCGGCCACGCATAAAATTCTGGCAAGTTTGGGGATGTCTGAGCCTGAAATGCCATCCGGATACCCCTTGCCGTCAAACCGTTCATGATGGTGCCGGATGATCTCCATTTCCCGGTCCCACAATCCCAGTTTACCGATGATGTCCGCCCCGATGACCGGGTGCTCTTTAATCTTTTCATACTCGTCATCGGACAAAGGCCCCGGCTTTAACAGGATATCATCCCTGATACCGATTTTCCCGATATCATGCAGGCTGCCGGCAAAACTGATGATATCGATCTCCTCTTCCGTGCACCCCATCTCCTCGGCAATCATGTGCGAATATTTGGCCACCCGCGTTGAATGCTTACGTGTGTACAGATCCCTGACTTCAAGCGCTGTTACAAATGCATAAAGCGTGGCAAACAAGTTGTCATAGATATTTTCATACAATGCAATATTCTCGATGGCAGCGGCAGCCTTTTGAGTAATAAAACTCATGTAATAAATATCTTTTTCGTTAAAAAGCTTGTCTTCAGAAAATGAAAAGGCACTGGCAACACCAAAAATTTTATCCCGGATTTTTAAGGGGACGACCATCAGGGACCGTACAATTTCATCCAGCCTTTTATTTTTTCCCGGTTTTGATATCAGACAGGGGTTCTGGTCGGCACTGACCACATCAATGATAAATTGATTGGCCCGGGGTGACAGGTCTCTTGAGAACAGCTCAAATACCGTTTTATTTTCCAGTCCGCTGTCGGAACTTGTCATCATGACCAGTGATTTATCTTCTTCCGAATAGATATGGAAAAAGACCATATCCGCTTTCAACTCTTCCACACCCAGTTCAACCACTTTATTAAATATTCCGTAGCTTGAATCAGACGAGGAAAAATCCTCCATGACCCGGTTCAGTGTATTGACTTCTTCGACGCGATCTAAAAGCTCCTTATTGAGCTGTTTGAGTCTTTCCTGGCGCCCTACCTCTTCTTTTAATATCAGATTCTCAACAAAAAGCTCTCGCTCTCTTAAAATCCTTTTAAGCGTCAATTCCATCTGTTCAAGGTTGACCGGTTTAATCAGATAGTCGACAACGCCGTTCTTCAGGGTCTGTATGGAATTTTCCAGGGACGGGTAGCCTGTCATGACAACAACAGGAAGTGTGCTTTCAATCTTTCGAATTCTTTCTGCCAGCTCAAGGCCATCCATCTGCGGCATGTTGATATCGGTAAAGACACAGCTGATCTTAACTTTTTGCAGAACCTCAAGGGCCTTGAGACCGTTCTCAGCCGTATAGACCTCGTAACCTTTTCGTTGAAAATATCCTTCGGAGACATCAAGGATGCCTTCTTCATCGTCCACAACCAAGATTTTGATCGGGTCATTTTGTATCATCGTTAGAAGCAACCTTCTTCACTGTAGTAAATATCATCAAATAAATGTAACGTAATCACCTTGTTTTATCAACAAAAATCAATTTATCACAGTGGGGATGGCGCACATAGCCTGTCCGGGCACATGATTTCAGATGGCAACCGGGTAAAGCGGCATGGTATATGCGCTTTTCTTTACATAAAAAAGAACGCAGCCACCCTGTATGCGTTCACCCTTTAATGAACCGCAACTGCCTGAGGACAACCTTGATATCATTCTTGTAATAAAGGTTTTGACTAAATTATATTCTTGACCACAAAGCAATTACAGAATATTATACTTGATTATTATTTATCAGCTATAAGGAGCACCAGATTCCATAATGGATAAAATTGACCTTGAAATACTGCAGATTTTACAAAAAAAAGCCCGCATCCCCAACGTGGAGGTTGCCAGAACCATTGGGATGGCGCCATCCGCCGTACTGGAGCGGATAAAAAAGCTCGAAGCCCGGGGCGTCATCGATGGGTATGAAGTCCGCCTGAACCCGGAGATGTTCAATTGTTCCATGATTGCCTTTGTGCAGATCAAGACGGCTGCGCCAAACCAACTGGATGAGGTGGCAAAACAATTATCACACATGGAACAGGTTCAGGAAGTCCACCTTATGGCCGGAGAAGACTGTCTCATGGCAAAACTGCGGGTTGGCAGCAATGCAGAGCTTGCCGCTCTCCTTCAAACAAAAATAGCCGCCATTAAAAGTATCACACAGACCAAAACACATATTGCCATCTCCACCTTTAAAGAGAGTGCAAAAATCATGCTGCCCGATACGCTGAAATAAAAATATAAGGATTTATCATACCATGCCAATGTCACTGTCGTATAAAAAACGGTTGTCTGAAAAACTGCCGCAAATAGTAAAAACTTTTGGAACCCCTTTTCATATTTACGATGAACAGGGAATTAAACAGACCTGCCAACAACTGAACACAGCCTTTGAACACCTTGATGGGTTCAAAGAGTACTTCGCAGTTAAAGCACTGCCAAACCCATCCATCATGAAAATCATGAAACAGATGAATTTTGGATTCGACTGCTCGTCCACACCGGAAGTTGAGTTATCCCGGCAAATCGGCAGCTTGGGTGAAGATATCATGTTCACATCCAACAACACCAGCCCTGCACAGTTTAAAAACGCCGTAGACCAGGAAGGCTGCATTCTGAATCTGGATGACATCTCGCTTATTGACAAGCTGACACCATTCCCGGACCTTATCTGTTTTCGGTACAATCCCGGTCCCCGGCGCAAAGGCAACAAGATCATCGGCAATCCCGTTGAATCAAAGTATGGCCTCAGTCATGACCAGATCATCGACGCCTACAGCCGGTCCAGGGATTTAGGGGCCACCCGGTTCGGCATCCACACCATGCTGGCCTCCAATGAACTCAACTATGAGTACATGGTCGAAACCACGCACATGCTTCTGGATGTCGTCGAGCTGGTAAGTGACAAATTACAGATCACCTTTGAATTTATTAACATCGGCGGGGGCCTGGGCATCCCCTACACTCCGGATGCCAAAAAATTCAACCTTGATGCCATGGCAAAAGAGGTGACCCAGCTGTTTACACAATTCAAACAGACCAACGGCTGGGCGCCAAAGCTGTATATGGAAAGCGGCCGTTTCATTACAGGCCCGCATGGTGTTCTGGTCACCAGTGTTATCAATCATAAAAACATATACCGAAAATATGTCGGCGTGGATGCCTCCATGTCCGCATTGATGCGGCCGGGAATGTATGACGCCTATCACCACATCCACATCCACGGCAAACCTGATCAAACCCAGCTCCAAAAGGTCGATGTGGTCGGGGCATTATGCGAGAATATCGACAAATTTGCCGTTCAAAGACAGCTGCCGACCACCACGGAGGGCGATATCCTGGTCATTCATGACACCGGTGCCCACGGACATGCCATGGGATTTAACTATAATGGTCATCTTCGGCCTAAAGAGCTTCTGTTCAGGGAAGATGGGAAGGTGGAGTTGATCAGAAGGGCCGAAACAATGGCGGATTACTTCCGTACATTAACGTTCGACAAAAAGGTAATGTAACCCGGGCCCCTTAGTCGATCGTTTAATAAGACAACTATTTTTTTCATAGTATAATCGGGTTGGCCTGTCAGCCCGAAGCGCAACTATGCAAGGAGTTTTTTATGACATTTTGCATGATACTTACGACCTGCCCCGATGAAAAAGAAGCAAAAAAACTTGCCGCCGACCTTGTGGCGAACAGGTTGGCGGCCTGTGTTCAGCTTTCGGATGTAGTAAGTTTCTATACCTGGAAAGGGGATACCTGCATCGACAATGAGATCCGTCTGGTTATCAAAACAAAAAAACAATTATATGCGGCTGTACAAACATATATCAAAGCACACCACAGCTATGATGTCCCGCAGATTGTTCAGGTTCCCATTGAACAAGGCCTTGATGACTACCTTGACTGGATCAACCAGAACACGGACTTATGACAGTTTTAAAACCAGGTTTGCCACCCGCGCGCCCAATTTAAATCCGTTTTCACAGGTCTTTTCATCCGGCGCCCCCACGCAGGCGGCACCATAGTGACCTGTGGCGGATAACGGGTCTCCCACAATCACCATCCCGTAAATCAGCATTGCCTGAAGGATTGACATCATGGTGGTCTCTTTGCCGCCGGTGGCATCACCGGATGTTGTAAATGCGGCACCCACCTTTCCTTCCATTTTTCTACGGGTGCTGACAAATTGGTCCAAAACGCTTTTGAGCTGGCCTGCCATGGATCCGAAGTAAACAGGAGATCCGGCAATCACACCGGAAGCTTCAATAAAATCTTGTTTTGTAACCTCATCCGTATGCTTTAAAACCCCTTCCACATCCCCGACACTTTGTACGCCTTTTAGGACCGCTTCTGCCAGTTTCCGTGTATTCCCGCCTTTAGAGTAGTACAAAACCAAAACCTTCATATATCCTCCTTAATGGTAACACGATTGTTTTATCTTTTTTTTAAGGACTGTCTTATGGACAACTTTCTTCAATATTAAGGCATTGTACCTGTTTTTCAAGATCAGATCGTCAAAAATGACCGCTTGCCCTGGCTGGGTTTCACGCGTATAATTATGATTATTTTAATAATTGAATTTTTTTATCCAGGCAGACTATGACCCTGTTCAATCCCGAAAAAATCAAGCTCAAAGATATTGGAAGCGTTTTACTCAAACAGTTTGGCAAAAAAGAGAGTATAAACTGCTATATCGGCTCCAACTCCACCACGCCCACGGCTACCATTGAAGCCTTGTCCGAGGCCATTAAAGACAAAGGCGGCAAACTGCCGTTCATGAAAATGATCCACATTCTTTTACATGGGAATGTGCCGTATGTAGAAGAGGGGTTCCAGGACCGTGTAAAGGCCTACTCCATCTTTTCCGGCGGCATGGTCCGGCAGGCTGCCAACCAGGGCCGGGCCTACTATCTGCCCTGCACGCTTGGCACGATGGACCGGTTAATCGGCAAAGACTGCGGCTATGAAATCGACCTTGTCATCATGAAGGTCCGCAAAAATGAAGCCACCGGTGAATACAGCCTGGGCCTGTCTGTCGACGCCATCCATTGCGCACTTGAAACCGCCCGTGTCGTTATTGCCGAAAACGACCCCTCAATGCCCTTTACCCAGGGACAAAGCGTCATATCAGTACAGGATATTGATTACATTATCGAGGATGGCATAAAACCGGTATACACCTTTGATGCACCGGATTTTGAAAACCTTTCCAACCAGGAAAGACGCATTGGAGAATTGATCACAGAGCACTTCCTTGAAGACGGAACAACACTGCAGGTGGGCATTGGAAAAATCCCCGATGCCGTGATCGGCATCATTTCCAATGCCGGGTTCAAAGATCTTGGCGTACAGACTGAATTATACGGGGATGGGCTGATGCATCTGCAAAAAAAAGGCATCATCACCAATAAAAAGAAAAAAATCAATACCGGGTACAGCACCACCAGCCTGGTCATGGGTTCAAAAGCGCTTTATGACTGGGTTCACATGCGCTCCCAGGTCCAGATGAGACCGTGTATTTATACTAATAGTGCCGATACCGTCCGTGCATGCGCCCCGTTTCTGTCCGTAAACACGGCTATCGGTGTCGACCTGTCCGGAAATGTGTGGGCTGATTTCATTGATCCTTTGAACTATTATGGCGGTGTTGGCGGACAGCCCGATTTTATCAGGGCACTGTCACATAAAAAATACGGCACTCCGGTCATCGCCATGACTGCCAGTGCCAGGAACGGCAAATCAAAAATAGTGCCGGCCCATCCGCCCGGTATCACCCTGACCGCTTCGGCATACGATGGCGTAGTGATTGTAACAGAATACGGCATTGCCGATTTACGAGACCTGCCAACCGGTTTTAAAGGCCTTGCCATTGCCAGCATCTCCCACCCGCGTGTAAGGGAAAAACTATTAAAAACCATTTACGACGACCCCAGGATGACCAAGCCCAAAGGATTTTCTTTAGATAAAATTCCGCCCGGTGTGACATTATACAACGGCAACATAAGTCTTGAGGAGACCTAAGCCTATGAAGCGTTTCTTAAAAATAACCGAGGCCTGTGTCATCGCAGTTGCCACCCTTTTGATCTTTTCTGCGACACCTGTGCTGGCATTACAGCAAGCCCGGGTCACAGCCGATGACCTGGTCTATTTGACTGAAAATTTCCCCCCTCACAATTTTGAAAAAAACAACAGGATCACGGGTGCATCCGTTGAAATCCTTGAAATGATCTGGCAGCGGATGGGATGCAATAAAACAGACAAGGACATAGAGATGATCCCCTGGGCCAGGGGCATCAAACGTCTTGAGAATGAACCCAACATCGTTTTATTCGGCATGGGATTTTCTGTTGAAAGAATTAAAAAATTTCAGTGGGTCGGCCCCTATTACAAGCACTCCTTTTCCCTGATTGCCAAAAAGGCGGAAAAAATTAAAATTCACCATATTAACGATGCCAAAACCTTTTTAATCGGTGTTGTTCGACAGGACATGGGCCATCAACTCTTATTAAAAAAAGGATTCGCCCCGGACAATCTGGATCTTGCCAGTGATATTGAATCTTTATTCAATAAAATCAATTACAACCGGTTTAAGCTGATCTGTTATACCGATCATGCTTTTTTAAATTATATCGGCAAACATCATCCAAAAAAGCTGGGGCAATTTGAACCGGTCTTTCAAGTATCCAATATGCGGTCTGGATTCGGATTCAGCAAAAAAATACCAGCATCCCTGGTTCAGCAATTCCAGAAGACTCTCGACGAATTATTAAATACAGCTGTCGTTGACGAAATACTAAAAAAATATGGGCTGAATTAATTTTGGCCACCGTTTCACATCGCGGTACAACCATCTAAACAACCTGTTATTTCAAGAAAGAATCGGTATATTTTTTGAGATTGTGCGCAAATTCACCTATCAATAATGCGAAATCGTAAAAATTTCATTGATAAATCGATTAAGATATGATTATGCTCATTGGTGCTAAACTATCCAGCATGAATAAAGTTGTTTTAATGGATGCTATCGGGGATTTTACCAACATTTATTTTTTGAAAGGATTAAAGCATGAAAAAACTACACCTTTTTCTAGCATCGGCCTTCCTGTGCCTGATGCTCGTCATTCCGGCAGGGGCCGCGGACAAGGATACGGTGGTCTCGGCAATTATTTCAACCATTCAAAGCATGGACCCGGCCAAAGCCTACGACGATTCCAGCGCCACCAAACTGTACAATATCTACGACACGCTGGTTGCCTTTAAAGAGACCAAAACAGACGAGTTTGAACCCAGGATCGCCACAGAGATACCCACCGTGGCCAATGGCGGTATTTCAAAAGACGGCAGAACATACACCTTTAAAATCCGAAAGGGCGTCAAATTTCACAATGGCGCGGACCTGACAGTCGAAGACGTTGTCTACTCATTTAAAAGAAACCTGATTGTGGATGCTGAAGGCGGTCCCATGTGGCTGCTTCATACGCCCTTAACCGGTGAATCCGGAACACGTAAAGACGGCAAAATCATAGACGGCATCTTTGAAAAAATTGACAAGTGCATAGAAGCCAAAGGCGATACGGTTGTATTCCATTTGCCCAAACCCTTCCCGCCGCTCATGAGCATTTTAACCTATACCAGCGGTGCCATACTTGATAAGGAGTGGGCCATCACCCAGGGATGCTGGGACGGCAACATTGCCAATGCCGCCAAATTCAACGGCCCGGACACCGGCAAGGAGCCTTTGCACCATATCACCAACGGCACCAATGCATACAAACTAAAAAAATGGGAAGCCGGCAAGGAGATGATCCTGGAGCGGTTTGACGATCACTGGGCCCAAAAGGCTGCATATAAAACCGTTCGTATCAAAATCATCCCGGAATGGTCCACCCGGAAAATGATGTTCCTTAACGGAGATGCCAATGATATTGAAATCCCTGCCCAGTACTATGCTGAAATGGAAAAAAACAAGGGCATCAAACTTTACAAATACCCCAACCTGGGTGTGACCTGTGCCATGTTCACCCAGAAACTTGAAATGACGGCCAACCCCTATGTGGGTTCCGGGAAACTGGACGGCAAAGGGATACCGGCAGATTTTTTTGCTGATAAAAACGTTCGCCTGGCATTTGCCCATGCCATTGATTATAATGCGATCATCAATGAAGTGGCCAATGGTCTTGGCAGCATTCCGTCCAACCCGATTGTCGACGGCCTTCCATACCAGAAAGAGACGTTCCATCCGCAGTTTGACATGGCCAAAGTTGAAGAGTATCTGAAAAAAGCCCATGGCGGCAAATTATGGGATACAGGCTTCAAAGTAACGCTGCTCCATAACACCGGCCGTGAAATCAGACGGGTGGCTGCCTCAATGATGGCGGAAAACATCTCTTCACTAAATCCGAAATTCCAGCTGGATGTACAGGCCATGGACTGGGGAGAATATCTAACCGCCATTCAGCAGCACCGCCTGCCGGTATTTGTCGTGGGATGGGGCGCAGATTATCCGGATCCGGATAACTTTGCCTATCCATACCTGCATTCCGAAGGATTTTATTCTAAATATATCGGCTACAACAATCCTGAAGCGGATAAACTGATCAAGATGGGCGTTGAAACCGCCGCCATTGATGAAAGACGCAAAATTTATCATCAGATTCAGGACATCTGGGCCAGGGATATTCCCGGCGTCACAGTGATCCAGCGCCTTGGCGCCAAAGGGTTTACCGACACCATTAAAGGGTTTCATCCCAACCCGATGTACCAGGGAACCTATACGT
Organism: uncultured Desulfobacula sp.; assembly: GCA_964562385.1. Taxonomy (GTDB): domain Bacteria; phylum Desulfobacterota; class Desulfobacteria; order Desulfobacterales; family Desulfobacteraceae; genus Desulfobacula. The sequence continues at coordinate 23,811 of CAZLTD010000026.1, read as the reverse complement.
TCTTTTACCACCTGTATTAGCACCTCGGGAATCGTTACAAAAGGACTTGATCTAAATTGTTTCCAAAACCCCTTAAAAGACAGGGTATTTTAAAAACAAAAGTTCAAGTAAGGCAATGCACAGTTTTGCCCCTAAGTAATTTTGGAGCCGATCCTTAATTGCGTTGACACATCAGGCAGGGGAAAATCTTCGCCTGCCTGACTCATAAAAAACCATGCCAATGGCCGGTCCTGTTCAAAGCCCGGCCATTGGATTTAATTTGTAACCGTTTAAGTGGATAGGTATCACCGTGGCTGCGTTTATTGCCAGAAGGCTTATGTTAATGGTTGTCGTGCTTTTTGGTGTGTCTGTGCTCATGTTCGGTATTCTCATGAGTTTCAGCCCGGAAAGAAGAGCTGCGGCCTTTATTCGTTCTCCCCAGCAGGTTAAGGAGATCCCCAACCTTGTCAAAAAATACGGTCTGGACAAACCTTTTTACATCCAGTACGTCAACTGGATAAAACAGATTTCCAAAGGCAATTTCGGGTATTCCATCGTGGCCTCCTCCCCCACACTGGATGCCATTAAAAAATACCTGCCCGCCACCATAGAGCTCAACATGTTTTCGCTGCCGATCATCATTACCCTGGGCATATGGCTTGGAACGGTGGCAGGGATTCACAGGGACACCTTTATCGATCACACAACCCGGATTGCCGCGATTATCGGCTGGTCTTTGCCCACATTTTTATTTGCGCTCATCCTTTTGATGATTTTTTACTCCCAGTTCCAGTTGTTCCCACCGGAAATCATATCAGATCACATTGATGATTTTATCTCCAACAACCCTGACAAATTCACCCAATACACCGGGATGTATGTTGTGGACGGTCTGTTGAACCGTAATTTTGCGGTGGTCTGGGATGCACTCAAACATCTTATCCTGCCGGTCACAACCCAGGTAACCGTTGTGATTGCCATCCTTGTGCGTGTCATGCGATCCAGCATGCTCGAAGAGATCTCCAAGGATTACATTATTACGGCAAAGGCAAAAGGGGTGGACGCGTACACAATCCACCACAAACATGCCAAAAAGAATGCACTCCTGCCGGCCATCACGGTTGCCGGCTGGCTGGTTGCGCTGTCCATTGAAGGAAGTGTCACAGTGGAATTTATTTTCAACCGGGCCGGACTCGGGCTGTTGCTCGTAAAAGCTGCCACCCAGCTGGATATCCCCGTGGTGCTTGCGATCAGTATTTTTTTAGGGCTGGTTTATGTGGTGGCCAACCTGATCATTGACATTCTTTATGCTGTTATAGACCCCAGAATCCGTTTAACTTAAGGCTCTTTTTAAAACAAATACTATGGAAACAACAACCGAACATCCCAGATTAAAAGAGATTAAATTTACGCTCCACAGAATTTTTAAAAACCCTTCCGCCATTATCGGCATTGTCCTGTTGCTGGCGTTCACCATAGTAGCGATTCTGGCACCTTATATTGCACCGCCCAAATACAAGCACAGACCCTATATGATGCCCCATAAAGGATACTCCATGACCCCCAAGGCGCCCAGCGAAAAGAATCTGTTCGGCACCACATCCGGTCAGTATGATATCTTTTACGGATGTGTGTGGGGAACCCGGACCGCATTTAAGGTCGGTATCATTGTGGTTGTCATCGCATTTGCCATCGGTGCAAGCCTGGGCATTGTTGCCGGATACTACGGCGGCTGGATCGATGAATTGATCATGCGGATCGTGGACGTTTTTTTTGCTGTTCCTTTTACCATCCTGGCCATGGCCTTTGTGGTGAGATTCGGAAGGGGGCTGGACCAGATTATGATTGCCCTGGTCCTGGTTGTCTGGCGGCGGTACGCCAGGGTCATGCGTGCCGGGGTTCTGTCTGTTCGAAATGAAGATTACATCCTGGCGGCCAAGTCCATGGGGGTGACAGACATTAAAATCATGCTGCGCCACATTTTCCCCAATGCGGTCTATCCGGTCATGGTTATTGCCTTCATGGATGCCGGATCCATTGTTATCACAGCAGCGTTTTTAAGCTTTATAGGGCTGGGGGCACCCATTGGATATGCAGACTGGGGACAGATGCTGGCCATGGCCAGAAACTATATTGTCGGGCCTGCCGGGGAACCGTTAAAATTCTGGTACACGATTTTTTTTCCGGGCATGTGCATGATCCTTTTTGTCCTTGCATGGAACCTGTTCGGCGATGCTATCAGGGATGCGTTTGACCCGAAACTGAGACGAAAATAAGCGGCAGGAGCTGCTTAGATTCAAACAAAAAATATCATAATAACGTTAAAACGGTATGACAAAAATTTTAAAAATCAGAGACCTTGTTACAAACTTTTATACCTATGAAGGTGTTGTCAAAGCCCTAAACAAAGTCTGTTTTGATGTCAGGCACGGATCAACATTCGGCCTGGTGGGAGAATCGGGATGTGGCAAGAGTGTAACGGTTCGGTCACTTATGCAGATTGTACAGGCCCCGGGTGTTATTGAGGGCGGCCAGATACTCTTTTATCCCGACCCCGAAGATGAATCCCGCGGCATTGATCTTTTAAAGCAAAACGAACAATTCATGCAGGATTTCAGGGGCAGTCAGATCTCTATGATTTTCCAGGAACCCAATGCCGCGTTAAACCCCATCATGACCATTGGAGAGCAGATTGCCGAAAGTTATATTTTCCATCAGAAAAAACAGATCATTGAAAAAATACTGGGCCGAGACCAAGACAAAAACCAAGCCAAAAGCAATCCTTTCCCAAAAGTCAGCGTCAATCCCTTTTTGCGGCCCCTTTATCTGCTGGCCCTGAAAAAACCGGACACCCTTTTTTTTAAACTCATTAAACGAATTCCTATTTTAAACAGATGGGACAATGGTATTTTAAGGACTGCGGTCAAAAAATCGGTGGCCCTTTTAGAGACCCTGGGGATCCCCAATCCCGAAAAAATTGTGTGTCAATATCCCCATAATCTGTCCGGCGGTATGAAGCAGCGGGTGGTCATCGCCATTGCACTGGCATCCGAACCCGTTCTTTTAATTGCAGATGAAGCCACCTCCAACCTGGATGTCACTGTCCAGGCACAAATTTTAGAACTGCTCAACAAATTGAAAAAAGATCGGGTCATCTCATCTGTCCTCTTAATCACACACGACCTTGGGGTGGTGGCCGAAACCTGTGACCGTGTGGGCGTCATGTATGCCGGCAATCTGTGCGAGGTTGGCAATGTCAGACAGATTTTTGAGAACCCGAAGCACCCTTATACCAAAGCGCTCCTGGATTCCGTACCCAAAGCCAGGCATGACGGTGAGTTGAAAAGCATTGCCGGCAATGTTCCCAATCTTGTATCCCCGCCGGCCGGCTGCAGATTTCATCCACGATGCAGACATGCCATGGATCTGTGCAAAAAAGAATTCCCTGAAACCACGCGGATTGACGATGACCATTTTGTGGCCTGCTATCTATACACTTAATATTCAGGTGGATAACGATATTTATGGAAAAAATTTTAGAACTTAAAAAATTAAAAAAGCACTACCCGATTTTAGGCGGTGTTTTAAGAAGGCAGATAAATTCGGTAAAAGCCCTGGACGGGATTGATTTAACCATCCACCGGGGGGAGAGCATCGGCATTGTGGGAGAATCCGGATGCGGAAAAACCACCACCGGTAAAGCCATTATAAAACTGCACCCTGTCACTTCCGGTAGCATCATTTACTATCCAGAAGATGATCCAGGCCAGGGGATTGACATTACCCATATGAAAAGTTCACAGGTGCGCAAAATTGGCCTGACCGGAAAAATGCAAATGGTTTTCCAGGATCCGACCACCTCCTTGAACCCCAGGATGCTGATTAAAAACATTATTGCCGAACCTCTTTTGGCCAAGGGAGGCTTTTCATCAAAACAGATACACCAAAAGGTGCTGGACCTGCTCAACCTGGTGGGACTGACAAAGGATCATCTATTACGGTACCCCCATGAATTCTCAGGCGGCCAGCGCCAGCGTATTGCCGTGGCCCGAGCCATTGCCACCAACCCTGAAATCATCGTGCTGGACGAGCCCACATCTGCCCTTGACGTCTCTGTCCAGGCGCAGATCTTAAACCTTTTAAAAAAGCTGAAACAAGAATTTAACCTGACCTACCTTTTTATCACGCATCATCTTTTAGTGGTAAAATATATCAGCACCCGGATTGTGGTGATGTATCTTGGACAAATTGTAGAGACCGCCGACACCAGGGATCTGTTTGAATCACCCGTGCATCCCTATACCTTTGCGCTTTTTTCCGGCATCCCGTCCACGGACGGCAAAGCTGTTTCAAGCAGGATCGTACTGACAGGAGATGTGCCAAGTCCCATAGATCCGCCGTCAGGCTGCAGATTCCATACCCGCTGCCCCTTTGCCATTGATATCTGCACAAAACATCCTCCGCAACTTACAATAGTGGACGGCACCCGCGATCACCAGGTTGCCTGTCATCGGAAACAGGAGGTCCCGGGTCTGATTCAGGATACCTATGGACAGACCGGCTCATAACACCTTAAAAAACAGACTTTAAAAAGATGGCCAGGCATGCTTTTTTTGTCCCCAAGGGTTTCTTTAACTCAAAAGCCGGTTCGATCGTTTATACCTGATGGCCAAGCGGATTTCACATTATCAATCTGGCAATCCATTGGGCACTACCCGGGCTGGGGTTCTTTTTCCTGTACTTTGTTATAAAAAATAGTTAATAATTGGCACAATTATTCATTTTTAAGCCCACGTCAGGAGCATTGGATGGATCTTAATCAAGTTTGCCCGCAAAAAGTGTTGACCGCTGAAGCCAGCGTTAAAAAAATCAAAAACGGATCTCGGGTCTTTATCGGAACCGGTTGCGGCGAACCCCAGCAGCTCATCAAAGCCATGGTGGAAAACTCATCCATCCAGGATATTGTTATCTACCAGATGCTGTCATCCACCCTGTCCAAATACGTTAACAATAAAAATTTTCTGTCCCGGTTCTCCATTAAACTGTTTTTTATTTCCGTTTTAATGCGGCAATCCGCGTTTGAGGGAAAAATTGATTATATCCCGGTCTACCTGTCCCAGATTCCCCAGATATTTGAAACCCAGGAAATCGGGCTCGACATCGCCCTGATCCAGGTCAGTCCCCCGGACAATTACGGATATTGCAGTCTTGGCATATCCATTGACATTACCCTGTCAGGCATGAAAAACGCCGATATTGTCATTGCCCAGGTAAACCCTGAAATGCCCCGGACCTGGGGAGACGGCATTGTACATATCGATGAAATCGACTATTTTGTGGAACATACCGAACCCGTTCTGGAATCGCTGCCCGGCAAAAAAAATCGCAAAGTCATTGAGCGCATCGGCCACTATGTCAATATGCTGGTGGATGACGGCGCCACCCTGCAGATCGGGTTCGGTCATTTGCCGGATGCTGTTGTACCCTACCTTACCGACAAAAAAGATTTGGGTATTCATACCCAGGTAATTACCGACGGACTGCTGCCGCTGTTTAAAAACAAATGCATTACCAATAGGAAAAAAAATTACCTCAAGGACCGGGTCGTGGCCTCTTTGTGCATGGGGTCCAAAAAACTATATGATTTTGTGGACAACAACCCGATCTTTTATTTCAAATCCTCCGAATTTGTCAATGACCCCAATACCATCGCTAAAAACGACAACCTTATTTCCATCAGTTCTGCCCTGGAAGTAGATTTAACAGGCCAGGTCTGCACCGACTCCAAGGGATATCTTTTTTACAGCGGTATTGGCGACCAGGTTGATTTTATCCGGGGATCGTCCATGTCCAAAGGCGGATTCTCCATCATCATCATCCCGTCCACGGCCCAGGACGGCAAAGTATCCAGAATCGTTCCCCACTTAAGTGAAGGGGCTGGTGTGGCCACCACCCGGGGTGATATCGACATCATCGTCACCGAATACGGCATTGCTGAGATGCGGCGCAAAAGTATCTATCAACGGGTCATGGAACTGGCCCGGATCGCCCATCCAAAATTCCGGGCGGAACTGATCGAAGAGGCCAAAAAAAGGCATTACATTTTCCCGGATCAGCTGCCGCCAACCACCCAGGATCTGTTATTTCTGGATCAATACCATTACGCCTTCACCCTTGCCAATGGAAAGAATGTGGATTTCAGGCCGCTTCTGCCGTCAGATGAATTTGAATCCAGACATTTTTATTACTCCCTTCAGGAAGATTCCATTTATTACCGGTTTTTCAACAAACGAAAAGTCTTTTCCAGGGACATGCTCCAGCAACAGTGGGCCGAGGTTGATTATCGCCGGAACATGACCATTATCGGATTGATGCAGCTGGGGAAAAGAAAACAGATTGTTGCCATTGGTTCCTATGCTGAACTGGACAACGATACTGCCGAGGTTGCCTTCCTTGTCAAGGAACGACTGCACGGAATGGGGATCGGTTCATATTTGCTGGAAATTCTTGAGTCCATTGCCAAAGAAAATCACTACCGTCAGTTTAGCGCTACGGTCCTGTCTGAAAACCAGAAGATGCTCAATGTATTCCAGAAGCGGTACCCCTCTGCAAAGTTTTTACGCAGCGGCAGCGGCGAGGTGGAAGTACAGATGTTGTTTGGTTCTGCTGAAGAGTAGCCCGGATTATCATTGCAGCCGGGTTATAAAAGATATCCTAAGTTATATAGACATCCATCAATTGATCTATCCGGACGCCCGCATTCGCGTGCCGATCAGGGGCGTCTTTTTTTGCTGCTCAGTTCCGGAAAATCCCAGTAGCAATATTCATTAAGGCTCTCTTCATCGGAAACATCCTGTCGTGTGGTTTCCATCTGTCTAAGCTCCACTCTTCGAATTTTGCCGCTGATCGTCTTGGGTACTTCCTCCACAAATTCAATGATTCTGGGAATCTTGAACTTGGGCAGTATTGTGATGGTATGCTTGAACAATTCAAGGGCCAGGTCTCTTGTGCCCTCCCAGGTGGGATTCAAGATCACATAGGCTTTTACCAGCTGGTAACGGTTGGGATCCGGGGTGCCGATAACAGCGGCCTCCATGACAGATGGATGCTCAATCAGGGTGCTTTCAACCTCAAAGGGGCCTATTCTGTAGTCTGAGGACTTGATCACATCATCAGCCCGGCCCACAAACCACCAGTATCCGTCCGCATCAAATGAGGCCCGGTCACCGGTATAATAATAATTATCCACAAAAACAGAACTCATTTTCTCGGGGCTGCCGATATACTCTCTAAATAGACCGATTCCCCGCCATTTATCAAGTTTTACCACGATATGCCCGGTTTGATCCGGCTGTGTAATCTGGTTCCCCTCATTATCGGCCAAAGCTACATCATACATAAAAGAGGGTCTGCCAAATGACCCGGCCTGCATTTTGTCCTTCATCCAGGGAGGATTGCCGATCATGGCAGTGGATTCTGTCTGCCCGTAATAATCCCTGATCTTCGTTTTGGTATGGGTTTCCCATTTGTTAATGACATCAGGATTCAAGGGTTCTCCTGCACTGATGGATTCCTTGATCCGGGACAGATCAAAAGAGTCCAGATTCATGTTCACAAACATCCGCCAGGCTGTTGGCGGGGCGCAGAATGTGGAGATGTTATGACGCGTAATGGCATCCAGGTATTGTTCGCCGTCAAGCATTGAGAATTTGAACCCTGTGGTGGTGGCACCCACATTAAACGGTGCAAAGAAACTGGACCAGGCCCACTTGGACCACCCGGGAGCACTCAGGTTGTGATGGATATCGTCCGGCGTGATGCCCAGCATGACAGTGGTGGACAGATGGCCGACCGGATAGGATACTGCCGTGTGCCCCACCCGTTTAGGCAGACCGGTTGTCCCGGATGTAAAAAAACAAAAAAGGATGTCGTCCGGCCGGGTCTGGGCCGCTTGTGCCTGGTCTGATTCATCGTCTATTGTCTGGATGGCGTCCCATCCGTCGTGCTGCCCGATGACAAGTTTTGCCTGGGGCGTAACGCCGGTTTGTTCCAGTGCCCGGTCAATGAGCCCGGAAAAGGATGCGTCCGCCAGGATCGCATTGGGTGCATAGGTTTCAAAACGAAATTCCAGCTCTCGTTGCGTCATGGTGGTGGCCGTGGGGATACAGACCAACCCGGCCTTGATGCAGGCAAGGCTGACAAACCAGTTCTCCGGGAGAACAGGATTCATCATATATAAATTATCCCCTTTCTGTATCCCGGCTTTCTTAAGATAATTGATGAGCTGGTTGGCTTTGTGAACCAGCTCCATGTAAGAGTACTCTTCTGTTTCAAGTGTATCGATATCGGACCAGATCAATGCTTTCTTATCAGGATTCGGTATGGCATAAAGATCCTCAAAAATCTCTTTGGCCCAGTTAAAATACTCAGGCATTTCTGCCGCATTCAACCGGTTGAATAATTGTTTGGCCCCGGCTTCTTTTTTTTCAGGGTCATCTGTCAGATTGATTTGAACGGCCTCTTTGAAAAACTCTTTCATACCTTAAAACACTCCTTGCAATCAGCGATAATGTTCTATATAAGCTTAGACCAAAACACTTGGTTCTATAATTTATCGCCCTTGGTTTTGTCAAAGTATTTTTACCCGGACGTGCCATAAAAAACGACACGGATTCCATATTCATCAGACAGGCCAGGGGTTTGACCGTGTTCATGAAGGAACAGACAAATTTTTACCCATGAAGAATCCCGATATTAAAATCATTCTTGCCCCGTTGCAGGGATTCACGGATGTTACCTATCGAAACATATTTTCCCAACATTTTAAGGGCGTGGATGAAGCGGTTGCCCCATTTATCTCAACCATGGGCCAGTCCCGGTTAAAACCTTCCAGGATCAAAGATGTTTTTATTGAAAACAATCAAAACATGCCGGTTGTTCCCCAGATCCTGGGCAATGTTCCCAAAGATTTTGTCTTTCTGGCGGATTATCTTTTTCAAATGGGCCATAAACGGATAAACTGGAACCTTGGGTGTCCCCATTCCAAAATTGCCAAGAAAAAAAGAGGCTCCGGTCTCTTATGCTTCCCCGAAAAAATTGATGACTTTCTGGCCCATGTCATGCCTGCCATCTCCAACACGCTTTCGGTAAAAATAAGGCTGGGCCGAAAATCCATAGACGAGATCAACTATCTTTTGCCGATATTTGACAAGTATGATCTTGAAGAGATCATCCTGCATCCCAGAACCGGTGTCCAGATGTATGAGGGCACATCCGATCATGACGCCTTTGAAAAAGCAGTGAACAACAGCCATCACAATTTCACCTATAACGGGGACATTACAGATATGGACTCTTTTAGTATTGTTCACAAACGGTTCCCCCACATCAATAGGATCATGATCGGACGCGGTATTTTGTCCAACCCGTTTTTACCGGAACAGATCAAGGGCATTGAGAACCCGACCGACACTTTAAAACGTCTCAGGGCCTTTCATGATGATCTGTTTGAAGGATATCGCACGATCTTTTCAGGACCTGCCCACCTTACCGGACGCATGAAAGGATTCTGGAGCTATCTGGGCCCTTCTTTTAAAAATAATAAAAAATATTTAAAACAAATCCTGAAAGCACGCTCAATAGAGCGCTACACAACGATGGTCGACCAGTTTTTTCAGCAAAAATTGCCATTTTTTTATAAAAAATAGGGGTTTTTACCTATTGTCTGATGCCCAACTATTTTCTATACATAGGGTCAATACAAAAAAATCAGCTGTAATTTATATAATAATGGAGATATTTTTGTGAATAAACTTAAATTAATTGAAACCCTGAAAACACGAAGTAATTTAAGCCAGAAAGATGCCACCAGTATCGTGAACCTGTTTTTCACCGAAATGGCAGATGCCCTTGCCAGAAATGAACGCATTGAAATCAGGGGATTGTGGTCATTTTACCTGAAAGAATACGCATCATACACCGGCAGAAATCCGAAAACAGGGGACGTCGTGAAGGTTGATGCAAAAAAACTTCCCTTTTTCAAATGCGGGAAAGAACTTAAGGAAAGAGCCGATTTTCCCTTAAATTAGGCTGACCCGGATATCTCAAGAAATATCCGGACTAACCTGCTTAAATCAGGATAACTATTTGCACTGTTTTGTATTTTTTGCACTTGCATCCTGTTAATTATGATTTAATATATGAACCAGATTTAGAGCTGCCGGAATTTTTTGTTTTATAAAACCCGGCAACCCCAAAAATAGTTTAGGAATCGTTACAAAATTACTTGATCTAAATTGTTTCCAAAACCCCTTAAAAGACTGGGGATTTTAAAAACAAAAGTTCAAGTAATTTAGGAGCCGATCCTTAAAACAAGCTATTTACTTTATTTTTTTATGGGAGTTATAAAAATGGTTCAACCCACCCAGAATATACTTTTTGCGTCAGATCTATCCGTTAAAATGAAAACCGTATTTGAACAGGCTGCGGCCCTTGCTTTGCAGTATCAGGCCAATGTTATTGTTCTTCATGTTATGGAAGAGACACCGCGTTCGGAAAAACGTATCCGTATGGCCTTTGGCGAAACATTGTACAAAGACTTAAAAGCCCAGCAGAAACAGGGTGCCAGAAATATTTTGACTGGAAAAAATGTCGATGCCCTGAAAATCAAACAGGCTATTTCCGGATTCTTTGAGACCCCGGAACAAAAGAGTGACACCGAAGATGACAATGCGCTGATCAGAAAAATACTGGTTTCAGAAGGACGCTCCATTGCCGATGAAATCTGCGGTTCCGCCCTGGAAGAAGAGTGCGGCATGATTGTCATGGGCTGCAAACAGCAAGGCCTTCTGGCCGGCGCCATGGGAGATCACGTTGTCAGAAAGGTACTCAAAAGATCACCGGTTCCGGTACTGGTCGTTCCGTTCAAGGAATCCTGATCCGAGGTATAAAGAGGTATCACACGATCAAGCGCCCTTATTGGCAGCAGACCGCTTTTACGTGCGAAAGATACGGGGTCATTCCCTTTAGGAAAATATCATTATGGTTGGCCCCTTTTATTTCCAATAGTCTCTTATTGGGTGATGGACACGCATCATAAAGCGCCTGACCATCTGAAAAAGGGATGATGTGATCGTGTTGCGCATGAATCACCAGACAGGGTTTTGAAAACAATTTGATCTTATCGATGTTTTCAAAACCCTGTTCCTCTTTAAACCCCAATGCTTCCGGATCAATTCCCAGAATTCTTAATAACGGCGACGCAAACGCAAACCCACTCTCCACGATCAAACATTTAAATTGTGAGTCCCGGCGTGATGCAAGCTCAATGGCCGAGGCACTGCCCAATGATCTTCCCATGATGCACAAAGGACCTGTCATCTTGTTTTCTGCCATAAAAGCCAGGATAAAATCAGCAATCTCGTGACAATCCTTCATCATGGATGATACCGTGGGCTGCCCTGTGGACTGTCCATATCCCCTGTAATCCGCCACAAAAAAATTAAGCCCTTCCCGGGCAAACAATCCCCCCAGATCGTCATAATCAGCAACAATCTCACCGTTGCCGTGAAAAAATAACAGACAGGGGGACGTTGCCCTTGCAAGATGCAACGATGCGCCGATCATAACGTTATCATTGACCGGAATCATCATATCCCGCCTGCCGGGATGGGCCGGGCGCTGTCCCATCAGCGGGCGTGGATGAAACAGGCGATTCACCACCCGGGGCTGATCCAAAACTGCATAATTTTCATTCTTATCCTGCATGCCGGCCTCCTCAACACTATTGTATTCAAAATTAATTTTGCTTTTAAGGTTCATCTTAAAAAAATTGATGCCGATTATTTTTCTTTACCCCGTGCCCAGGTGACAACCATTCCGACCCCGGCAAGCACCATCCCCATGACCATCACCCTTTGAAAACCGGTCATAAAAAAAGGTTTCATTGACGCTGTATACTCCTCCAGGGTCGCGCCCCCTGTCATGGTCAGAAAAGAGGCGTTGAAAACAAGACCTGCCAGGGCCACGCCCATCACCATGCCGACATTTCTTGCCGTGGCCACGGCTGCCGAGGCAATCCCCCGCCGCTGAGCCGGAACATGGCTCATGGTGGTGGTATTATTGGGCGACACAAAAAACGCTGTCCCTGTCCCGGCCAGGGCGATTCGCCACAGGATCTGCATTAAGCCGTCATCCGGCCCCAGCACTGACAATGAGAACAAAGACAGACCCACAAGTCCCATTCCGATCATGCACAGCCACCGTGAACCGAACCTGTCATAGAGCATCCCGGACAGCGGGCTGATCACCAGCAAAAACAAAAACGGAACGATCATGATCATTCCGATCTTATAGGCTGAATATCCGCAGGGATAGGTTAAAAAAAACGGCAGCATGAAAATAATGACAAAAAGGGCGGCAAACAGAACCGCAGATGCCAGCACCGGGTAGACAAAGAGCCGAATGGACAAAAGATTCATGTCAAACAGGGGATACAATGATCTTTTTTCATTGATCACAAACCCGATGCCGGCCATTGCGCTAAGTGTTGCCAACGAAAAGGTCTGTATGGACAGCGCTCCCCATGCGGGTAACTGGGTCAACATAAGGATCAAAGCGGACAAAAACACAATCAGGACCAGGCTGCCGGTGATATCCATGGGTTCATGGCTTTTGTGACTGCCTGAATGCCCGGACAGCAGGACAGATCCGCCGATGGCCGCAGCGATACCAACGGGCAGATTAATAAAAAAAATGTACCGCCATGACAGATACTCAAGAATCATTCCGCCCACCACAGGGCCTGTGGTCAACCCTGCCGCCACCACGGCCCCCACCATGCCAAGGGCACGGCCCCGCTCATTTGCCGGGAACACGTCTACGATCAGGGCCGGGGAACAGGCCATCAGCATGGAGGCGCCGATTCCCTGAACAGCCCTTGCCATGATCAGTCCCCAGGGTGTCCCGGACATGCCGCACAAAAGAGAGCCTGCGGTAAAAAATAAAAACCCTGTCACATACACCAGTTTACGGCCCTTGATATCCGACAGCCTGCCAAAGGTGAGCAGCAGCGCTGAGACGGTCAAAAGATAACTGAGCACCACCCATTGAATAATTTGAATATTACTGCCCAGATCCTGCATCATAAACGGCAATGCCACATTTACAATGCTTGAATCCAGGGTCGACATAAAAATTGAGGTGCCGACAAGCAAAAAGATTTTCCACTTTTTTTCAATTCCCGCTTTCATAAGCCTCATTTCCATTCTTTGCGTTATTCAAAGAGTATGGTATATCTATTGGGTTGACAAGAAAAATAAAGGGGCCGTAACCGTGATGTGAAGGCCCGTAACCATACAATAAAAACCGTTGAGGTTTTTTAACGGAAAAAGCAATGGCCACAATAAACGATCTTGTTTTAATTCATTTGGAAGACAGCCCTGTATCTTTTGCCAGGGTGGAAAGCATACTGCCCGATGAAAAAAAAGACTGGTACCAGATTAAACTGCTCATGCTCCAGATACCGCTGCAGGTGGTAACCTGGATCTTAAAAGACGCCTATATCAATGGTGAAGAGTTCCATATGAACGGCAAACGGATGAAACTTAAAAAAGTGGAAACCCCGGTTGATGATCCCCAGGCGATACCGCCTAAAACGGATGCCACACAGGATTCTCAGGCGCCGCAGGATGAAAACGACACCAATGTTATCTCTTTTTCAGATTTTAAAAAAGATTCATGAAGCAGACCCGCCCATTTATCCTGTCGGCTTCCCGCAGAACCGATATTCCCGGCTTTTATACCGACTGGTTCATGGCCCAGATCAAAAACGGCGTCTTCAAAGTTAAACATCCATTTACAAAAAAAGAGCGGCAGATCCGGGTGTCCCCTGATCTGGTCCACTCTATTGTGTTCTGGTCCAAAAATTATGAGTACTTTTTAAAAACAAAAACCGGAGAAAAACTTGCCTCTTCCGGTTACCGGTTCTATTTCAATTTTACCATTAACTCTGAGTCTTCAATACTCGAACCAGGGCTGCCGGCCTTAGATAAAAGGTGTGAACAACTGGCGCAGATTGCGGACAGATTCGGCCCTGAAACGATTGCCTGGCGGTTTGATCCCGTCTGTTTTTATCAAGACAAAAAACAGGGACCTGAAAAATCAAATCTAAAACATTTTCCCCTTATCGCCCAGACAGTATCCAGCTTAGGCGTTAAAAAATGTGTGACCAGTTTTTTTGATTGGTGTGCAAAAATTGATTCGCGGATCAAGCGCTTGTATAAGGAAAAGGACCTTTATTTAAAATTCATTGACCCGCCCTTGGAAAAGAAAATAACCGTGATACGGAATATGGCAAAGAACCTAAAATCTTTGGGTATCAAACTGCACCTGTGCTGTGAAAAAGACATTTTCAGGGCACTGCCGCCATCTTCCGGGATCCAACAGAACGCCTGTATTGACGGCACTCTTTTACAATCACTTTTTGGTCCGTCATGCACCCTGGCCAAAGATTTTGGGCAGCGGGCCCCAAAAGGGTGTCAGTGCACTAAATCCGTTGATATCGGATCCTATGACGACCATCCCTGTCTGCACAACTGCCTTTTTTGCTATGCCCGCCCAAGCGTGGATACCCGATAACTTAAAAAAGAGACCCCAAAAGGATATGACGAATGCGAATAAAGGACCTAAGCATCCAGGGAAGAACATTTCTTGCCCCGCTTGCCGGAATTACCAACCTGCCGTTTCGCCTGCTGGTAAAAAAATGCGGCTGTTCGGTTGTCTGTTCAGAAATGATCAGTGCCAAGGGTATCTTCTACAACTCTGAAAAAACCATCACCTTGATGGCCTCCCAGGACGAAGAGAAACCGCTCTCCATACAGATCTTCGGATCAGACCCCGACTCCATGGCCATGGCTGCCAAATTTGTAGAAAACCTGGGTGTGGCAGACCTTTTGGATATTAATTTTGGATGCAGTGTCAAAAAGGTGGTCAAGCAGGGGGCTGGTGTGGCCCTAATGAAAGATGCCCCTTTGGCCGAAAAAATTTTAACAGCTGTCCGGGCGGCCACCTCCCTTCCGTTGACCATCAAAATCAGGACCGGCTGGGACCCGTCCGGCAGCCAGGCCCGGCATATTTGTGCCATTGCTCAGGACTGCGGCGTAGACGCCGTTGCCGTTCATCCAAGAACGGCCGCACAGCTGTTTAAAGGCAAGGCAGACTGGCGCCTTATCGGACAACTCAAAAAGCTATTGTCAATTCCCGTCATTGGAAACGGGGATATCAATTGTGTTGAGGATGCCAAAAAGATGATTGACCAGACCGGCTGCGATGCCGTTATGGTGGGAAGGGCCGTTATGAGAAACCCTTTTATCCTTTCCCAGATCGATACCTACCTTGACACAGGATCCTATGCCCACCCGTCACCGTCTGACATATTCAGGGCAATGGAACAGCTGACCGGGATGTATATCGACTATTTTGGCGAAGATGTCGCCTGCCGGATGCTTCGCGGAAGGCTGACCTGGTTTGTAAAAGGAATGCCCGGTTGCGTTGAGTTTCGAAAGCACCTGTCCCAGATTAAATCTGAAAACCAGGTGCTTTCATTAATCAACGAATTTGAGTCGCAATTGAAATAGCCCGGGGGTTATTTTTTTTCCCATACAGCCGTGGCCAGAGAGCTGATACCGCCCCTGGGGGTGAATTCACCGGTTACTTCCATGTGCAGCGGATTTAACACCGACACAAGGTCATCCAGGATTTTATTGACCACATGCTCATAAAACATGCCGACATTTCTGAACTGCAGCAGGTAATATTTTAACGATTTGAGTTCAACAATGGTTTGATCCGGCCGGTACTTTATGGTGATACACCCGTTATCCGGCAGTCCTGTCATGGGACAGACCGAGGTATATTCAGGCTGATGAATGGTGATATCAATGCTTCGTTTGGATTTATAGGCATAGGGGATCGGTTCTAAAACATCCGCTTTAATCACGCTGGGATCATCAATGGTATAATGGGGTGTATAATTTTTATTTTCTATCATCCAAATATGGTTCCTTTTAAAAAAAATTGAAATAATTCATAATTTTATCATATCCACATAGTGGATTCAAATGATAAAAAACCGCGAAAACGCACGCCAATATCGTCATTTGAAAAATCGTAAAAAAAGCTTGACAAATACCTGAAAAAAAAGGATAAATATCAAGCTTTTGTTTTACACTTACGATTGGAAAGTTTCGAAACTTTCTTTAAAATTCAATAGGTTGAGAAAATCAAGCGCAAAACACCAAATCTGATACCATCATTTTTGGCAATATTATAAAGTCCCAAGGAGGATATAGACTAAATGAACGATTTTTTGCAGAGCCTTCGCAATGGCCAGGCTGAGAAACAGCGCACACCGAAAACGCGCAAAAACTTTGATAATTCTTATCACTATTCAAGTGGTCCGAGGTACCAGTCTTATGGTGGCGGATACCAGAATACCCGCAACCAGCAGATGAAAAGACCGCCGGCGCAGCATCAGGCCGGGAACCAGGCCCCTTCTGATGACAATTTGTCCACTTCCATGCTCGCCGATGCCATTGAAACACTCAGTGCCCATATTGAAACGCTTGCTAAAAATCAGGAATTTCTGATTAATGCCCAGGAAAGGGCTGCCGACATGATGGAACGTCAGGCCATTGCCATTGAAAGAATCGTCAACCACTTGAATATCTCCTCCGCCCCCCAGGAAATGCAGCAGGAAAATGATGCAGACCAGAAAACGTTTGAGCATCATTACGTAACAGGCCCCAAAGATGAGATAGAATTGCCGGCCCCCAAACGCAAACCGGTTGCAAAAAAAGCGAAACCCGCTGTAAAAAAAGCAAAACAGGCCAAGCAGGTCATTCGCAGACGCAAAAAAATTGTCACTAAGAAACCTCAGGAAACAGCTCCCCGGGGCGATCTTTTAAGCCGTGACGAAGTTATGGAAATTATTGAGACCATGCGCGAAGACGGGGCAACATTTGACCAGGTGGCCAGCCGTCTGGTTGAACTGGGTCAGCCGACATTTTCAGGCCGCGGCGAATGGCATGCACAGACCATTCATAGGCTGTGCAGCAAAAAATAAGCCTGTCCTTTAGATAAAAACTATAGCAGCGGAAAGAAATTATCTTCCGCTGCTATTTTTTATTTTACCGGTTGCATATCAATACCACTAACTTAAGAATACAAATGTTTTAGCCATGGAGACCGGAAACCGGAGGGCCCTGCCTTTTCCAGTCTCCGGTCTTCGGTTTCCGGCCTCCGTGCCAGTTAAGTTTACTTGCTCAGCTATTAAATGCAGAAGCAAAATAATTGATGAGTGGCTTAAGTTAATGACACTGGGTTGGGTATTACGTGTTGTAACAGTGGGGCTTATTTTAAGGATTGCATATAGGCGTCCCACTCCGTGGGAAGCAATTGCTTTTTTTTGGTATTGCACTCTTTACAGCAGGGTACCAGATTGAATTTTTCCGATCGCCCCCCGCGGGCTATGGGGATCACATGATCCATGGTGAGTTCTTTGGGGGCAAACTGCCCCTTGCAATAATGGCAGATCCCGGAAGACCTTTTGCGCTTCCACCATTGACCAGCCCGGATCTTTCTTGCCTTATCACGCTCTTTTTTTAAAAACACGTCATCGGAAAATCCATAAAAAGAATCCATGGCATCAATATCCGAATTCACTTAAAAGCCTCTCATTGTCGATCCAGTTTTTGGTGACCTTGACAAAGAGTTTGAGCAGTACTTTCTGCCCGGTCATCTCTTCAATATCTTTTCGGGCCTTGGAGCCGATCTTGGACAGCATACTGCCTTTCTTACCGATGATAATCCCTTTTTGTGAATCCCGGATCACATGAATACTGGCATGGATGACAATTAATTTTTTTTCCACGTCAAAGGCATCTACGGTAACAGCGCTGGAATAAGGGATCTCCATACCGGTGAGCCGAAACACTTTTTCCCGGATGATCTCCTTGACCATAAATTTTTCAGATACATCGGTAAACGTCTCTTTGGGAAAAAGCATCGGGCTGTGTGGCAATGCCGCCTCAACTTCATTAAGCAGGGCCGCTACCTGGGTATTTTTTTTGGCTGACACCGGCACAATGGCCTTGAACTCATAAAGTTCCTTAAACTCTTCCACCAGCTTGTAAACATCGGCTTTTTTAACAAGATCGATCTTGTTCAATGCCAGGATCACATGCCGCTCTCTTTTTTTCAACTGGGAGACAATCAGCTTTTCAGCCGAATGATTTCTGGATGCCGCATCTATCATAAATAAAATAAGATCCACATCTTCCAGGGCCAGCAGGGCCTGATCCACAATTCGCCTGTTGAGCAGTGTAGAACTTTTATGGATCCCCGGGGTATCTGCAAAGATAATCTGGGCGTTGTCACGGTTGACAATCCCGATAATTTTGTCCCGGGTAGTCTGGGGTTTTTTGGAGGTAATGGAGATCTTCTGCCCCAGCACCTGGTTCAGCAGTGTGGACTTCCCGGCATTGGGCGCACCGATGATCCCGACAAATCCGGCCCGCATCGTTTCGTTATCTTTCATTTTCTTCATACCATTCAATCAGGTTTTCTATTTCACTTAATACCGTGTCCCTGCCCTGCCGGGTCTTGGATGAAAAAAGGATCACCCCGTTTGTTTCCCGGTTCAATTGCGAACAGATAGCATCCCGTCTTTTTTTCTGCTTTGTTTTCGACAGCTTATCAGACTTTGTCAGGATCACCAAATAGGGCAGTTTGTTGGATTCAAGCCAGTCAACCAGGTCAAACTCCTCTTTTTTAGGATCGCGCCGGATGTCCATAAGCAGGACCAGTCCTAAAAGATTTCCCCGCTCTGACAGATAGCGTTCCACCATGGGCTGCCACTGGGCCCTGATCTTCTTTGACACTTTGGCATATCCGTATCCCGGCAGATCCACAAAACTAAGATCCTCATTGACCAGGAAAAAATTGATCAACTGGGTGCAGCCCGGTTTTGAGCTGGTTTTCACCATATCCTTTCTTTGAATCAATGTGTTGATCAAAGAGGATTTCCCCACATTGGAGCGTCCGGCAAATGCTATTTCCGGCACATCGTGCTCAGGATACTGGGACGGCTTCACCGCACTTTTAACAAACTCGACAGATTTAATAATCATTACAGGTCGTTTAAATACCCTTCCATCCGGTCCAGGCCGGTCTTAAGATTATCCAGGGAATTGGCATAGGAGAACCGCAAATACCCTTCCCCGTTGGCACCAAAATCAATGCCGGGGGTCACGCCGATATGGGCTTTTTCAAGAATATCAAAGGCCAGTCCATAGGAATCGTTGGAAATATGTTTGGCATTGGCGAACACATAAAAGGCACCCGTGGGCTCAACCGTGATGCCAAGCCCCATCTTTTTAAGGCGGTCGATCACATAAACTCTTCGTTTGTTATAGGTCTGCCGCATCAGTTCTGTCTCTTTTTTAGCATCTTTCAGCGCTGCGGCCCCGGCCAGCTGGACCACGGAATTGGCACAGATGAAAAAATTCTGCTGCAATATCTGAAGCGCCCTGACAAAATTGGGCGGGGCAATCAGATATCCCAGGCGAAGACCGGTCATGGCGAACAGTTTTGAAAACCCGTTCAGCACAAATGCCTGGTCGGTATATTCATAAATCGAATGCTCTTTACCCTCATATACCAGACCGTGGTAGATCTCGTCAGAGATGATATAAAGATTGTTGGCTTCTGCAATCTCAACGATCTGCCGCATCCTTTCATCCGGGATGACATTCCCGGTGGGATTTGACGGTGAATTGACAAATATCGCACGGGTTTTCGGCGTAATCTTCTCTTTAATGGCCTCGGGAGTATAAACAAATCCTTCCTGCTCATGTACCGGCACCGTGACCGGCACCCCCTGGACATAATTGATAAAATTAGCATAGCAGGCATAATGCGGATCGGAAATGATAATTTCATCACCGGGATTGACAAGGGCTGAAAACAGCAGCAGCATAGCCGGCGATGTTCCGGATGTCACCAGGATATTACCGGGATCTATGTTTGTACCGTAAGTATCGGCATGATATTGGCTGATCGCCTCCCTTAAACGCATATCTCCCAGGCTGTGGGTATAGTGGGTCTGATTATCGCAGAACGCCTCCATACTTACCTTATTTACGCACTCAGGCACATTAAAGTCCGGTTCCCCGATCTCCATGTGGATCACATCGATTCCGTCCGCTTCCATTTTATGGATCTTTTCCAAAATTTCCATCACAATGAAAGGGGTGATATTTTCACATCGTGCAGCCGGTTTCATTACAGCACCTTGTTCAATGAGTATTCAATAATGCCTTCCGCCCCTTCTTTCAAAAGCTTGGGGATCAGATCCCTGACATACCCCGTATCAATAATGGTTTCCACCGAATACCAGTCTGACTGGTACAAAGAGGCAACCGTCGGGGCGTTCAAACTTGGCAGAAGTGATACGATTTTCGGAATTTTATTTTCCGGTACATTCATTTTAATGCCCACCAGCTTGTCCGCCACCAGGGCCGCCTGAAGCAGCATGGCAATCTGTTCGATCTTCTCTCTTTTTGCCGGATTTTTCCAGGCCTCTTTATTGGCGATCAACTGGGTGTTGGTCTCCATGACTTCATGGATGACCCGAAGATTGTGGGCCCGTATCGTACTTTCCGTTTCCGTTATCTCCACAATGGCATCGGCCAGTCCGGAGACGATTTTGGCTTCAGTGGCACCCCAGGAAAATTTCACGTTCACATCAATATTACGCTCTTCAAAAAACCGTTTGGTGAACTTGACAAGCTCCGTGGAAATGGTTTTTCCTTCCAGGTCCTCAAGGGTGTGAATAGGGGAATCATTGCCCACGGCAATGATCCATCTGGCCGGGCGGGCACTGACCTTTGAATAGATCAGGTCTGCCACAACATGGACATCGGACTGGTGTTCGGCGATCCAGTCAAGTCCGGTGAGCCCTGCATCAATGATGCCGCTTTCCACGTTAATGGACATTTCCTGGGCCCGGCACAGGGCGCATTCAATGGTCTCGTCATCGATATCGGGAAAGTAACTTCTGCCTTCCACATTGATCTTCCAGCCGGACCGTTTAAAAAGATTGAGGGTTGCGTTCTGCAAACTGCCTTTGGGGATGCCTAATTTTAATATCTTTTCCATTATTTATATACCTTTTTGGGATCAAATACCTTTGATTCTACAATTGTTAATTCATCATGTTCCACTTTTGAAAAAAAACAGCTCTTATACCCCTTATGACAGGCGGCCCCGCCGATCTGATCCACCTTGAGCAACACGGTGTCATGATCGCAGTCCACCCTGATTTCTTTTACCTCTTGCGTATGGCCGGAGGTTTCGCCCTTTTTCCACAACTGCTGCCGTGACCGGCTCCAATAGGTAGCCTTACCGCTTTTCAATGTCTCTTCAAACGAGGCCTCATTCATATATGCCATCATGAGGACTTCGCCGGTTTTATAATCCTGGGCAATGGCCGGGATCAATCCATTGGTTTTTTCAAAATCAAGCTTTACCATGACCTGTCTGACTCCTTAAGGAATTTCTTAAATCAAAACTCTATTAAATACCTGGAATCACCAGAAATGTCAAATTTTAATCTGGAGTAAAAATGGATGGTATCTTGAATTGTAGTTGTGAAACATGAGAACCGGCAACGGGGATTTAACAAGGGTTTCAATTTTTCAGGCAGTACGGCAGAAGCGCTACGGTTTAAAACATAGGTTAATCTAATGAATATTTGGATATAAAGAGATAAAATTCGCATTCATCTTTTTATATTATATAAGTTTAATATTTGCCACCCAGAAACAAACAATATATTGCGGTTATATGTTCCTTGAGAAAAGCGATGACTAATAGATAAGTGTCGCCCTCAGGGGTATGAATTTATCACTCAAAAAACATGAGAATTATTCAGTTCAGAACGATTAATATTACATTTTGTGTTATTAAAGAATATGGTCCTCATCAACCTCAGAAATAGGATAATAATGTGGAAACATTAGCCTTAGTCTTTATCCAGCACTTTTCTGACAGTTTTTGCTATGTCTGCTTTGACTATCGGTTTATAAACAAAAGCCTTGACACCAATTTTTTGCGCTGTTTCATAGGAGATTTTTTTGCTGTATCCGGTACAGATAATTACAGGAATATCTGACCGAATTTTCATTAACTCAATTGCCAATTTGTCACCAGTAAGATTTGGCATGGTCATATCGCTAAAAACCAAATCAAAATCGTTTGATCTTGATCGGAACAGCTCTAAGGCCTCTATACTGCTTGTTCTAATTGTAACAGAATACCCTAAAGATTCGAGGAACCGTTTGCCTATTATTGCAATAGAAACTTCGTCATCAACAAATAGGATTCGTTCCGTACCTACAAGTATTTCCTCAGTTTCATCAATTCTTTTTGCCTTATCTTTTGTGCTGACCGGCAAATAAATACTAAAAACGCTTCCTTGACCTACTGTACTTTCAACAGTGATCTTACCACCATGCTCCTCAACAATACCGTGAACAACTGAAAGGCCTAGGCCTGTGCCTTCTCCCGTCTCCTTTGTTGTAAAATAGGGCTCAAAAATCTTTTCCATCGCATCTGAAGCAATTCCTGTTCCGGTGTCTGAGACAGATAATTCTATATATTTACCAGGATTCAAACCTAATTGAGATAATGAAGATTCACCAGTAATAACAATATCATCAAGATGGAGTTTCAGTACGCCTGTGTCAGTTCCCATAGCATGTAAAGCATTGGTGCACAAGTTCATCAGTATCTGGTGAATCTGGGTTGGGTTTCCCATTATTAAAGATTTGCTTCGTAGATCGTCCTTGATTTTAATAGAAGAAGGCATAGATGCTCTAATCAGTTGTAGTACCTCTTTTACGACAAGATGTACTCGGATCGGAATATTGCCTTCTTTTGTTTGTCGAGCAAAAGCCAATATATGAGAAATCAGATCCTTTGCTCGATTACTGGCCTTAAAGATTTCATTAAGATCATTTTCTAATTCGCTTCCTTTCTCCGCACCAGCCAAAGCCAGCTGGGAGAATCCCATAATAGCGGATAAAATATTATTAAAGTCATGTGCAATGCCACCTGCTAAAGTACCAAGAGATTCCATTTTTTGAGCATGGTTTAATTGGGTTTGAGCACTTTTTTTATCGGCAGCCATTTGCAAATAATCTGTAATGTCTCTATATATTGTCATTTTCTCTATTAGGCCATTTTCATGGCGTATTGGCGTATTGGTAACTCTGTAAGTTCTATTGTCTAAAGGGCTTTTTATTGTGTTTTCGATTGTTTTTCCGTTCCCCATTTGATCGAATATACACCAGTCGCACTGTCTTTTTTCATTATGTAATGCAAGATGACATTTTTCTCCAATAGCATTTCGTCCGATTCTTTTAATCATAGCAGGGTTCATATATCCAATTGTCTTTTGCGGAGTGCAAATATACACAGGATCAGTCATTGATTCCGGCATTAATCGAAACTTTGCCTCACTTTCAGATAGTTTTTTCTGCGTCTTGTTTTTATCATTGATTTCTTGCTCCAATTTCTGATTTATCTTAACAAGATCAGCAGTCCTCTGTTCAATGCGGGATTCAAGTTCCAGATTAGCAATCTGGAGTTTCTTTTCGGCAAGTTTCTGGTGATATTTTTTTTGGACCATCAGGCGGGTTCCAATAACCAAAACAATAAAAAAAACGTATCCATTCACGGGGTGAAGCAGGCAAACCCGATCAGATCCAAGAT